>JBLYYV010000112.1:0-7157 GCA_048550095.1 Gammaproteobacteria bacterium | reverse complement strand
TAGCGACGCGTGCGCCTGCATCACAGCGTTACTCAGCTGAGTCCATAGTCCGGCCGCTTCTTCATAGGCGCTGATTGCGCTCGACCAGCCGGATTTCCCGGAACGCATATTGGTCTCAGCGCCCAAAGTCATCGCACGCCAAGCATCGATCAATCGTGAATCGACAGCACTCGACAGAGCTGTAACGCTGACTGAATGCATCCCTCGCGCGCCAGTATTCTCTTCTGAGTACACTTCGAATCGATATTCACCGGAGCTTGGGGCTTCGAGAAGGACATACTCGGACCCGTCTCGACGGAGTGGAGAATTGAAGCGGCGCACATGCTTCGCGCCGGGAGCCCTGATGGATATGACGAAGTCGAGCCCGTGCTGCTTCACTTCCAGAAGGTACTTCGCGCCTGCGCTAACGTCGAAACGATAGATCGCCCGGTCGCTGGCCTTGCTCGATGTATTCAGGACGTCTCCGACGCGAAGGACGGACGGAGCAGCATTGCTCGCGGACGCGAACGCCGAATCACATGCAAGCAAAACACAACTTGCGGTTATGAAGCCCGCGAGGGCTCGGATCGTCAACGCCTTATCGCCTGTCAGCATCCGTTCGGTCCTGTTCATCCGGACCGGTTGCCGCTTCCTTTTCGCAACCGCATGACTTCGGGTGTGACTCTTGCGCTGCAGATTTCCATGAGCACAGCGCCTTTAGTTCTTGGATTTAGTAGCTGCAGGACGAAAACGTTCTCACATAAACCACCCAATAGCAAGACTAACAACCTTCGCAGGACAATCGGAACGAGTGGTAACTATCCATCGGCTGATTTCAAGCAGCCAGGATCATCACCGCAGTTCGGCGCCGCCGGTTCCCGGCACTCACACGTTCCGCTTCCGCCGCTCAGCAATCGATAGCTCCGGATACCAGATCTCCTCGGTCCGCTTGCCCTTCCGATCGACCTGCATGATCATCGCGTCGATCAGGTAAGGGCGCCCCTCGCGCGTCACGTCCTTGGCGCGCTGCATGGCCTTGCGGAATTCGCCCGGCGTCGTTGCTCGCTCGCCCGGGATATCGAAGCTGTTTGCCACGCCGACAAAGTCGACGTCGGGATCACCGAGATAACCACTGATGTCGCGCCATTGCTCGCGCGTCTTCTTGCTGCTGTAGAGCGGCGACAGATTCTTCAAGCGATTGCGCTCGTTGTCGTAACTGAGATTGTTGAACACGACGATGATGATCGGGATCTCGTAACGTGCCGCGCTCCACAGCGCCTCGATTTCGCCGAACAGGACGGCGCCGTCGCCGACCAGCGAGACGACCTGCCGATCCGGCTCCGCGATCTTGACCCCCTGCGCCGCGGCGATACCCCAACCCAGCGCGAACCCGGTCGTCTGACCGATGACGGTCTTCTTGCCGATATCGAAATCCATCCAGTAGAACGGCGTCCGGTAATCGAGCTCCGGCACGATGATGGCATCGTCCTCGAGCGCGAGATCGAGCTCCGCCGAAATACGCGGCCACGACATCGGGCTGGCATCCCTCATATCGCGCGCCTTGTCACGTCGCTGCGTATCAAGCTTAGCCTGCTTTTCGCGCCATGCCGCCAGGCGTGGCTCTGCGATCGCGCGCAGCCTCTCTTCGGTCGCCATCGCGCGTATGGCATCCGTCAGGTCGACGACGGTTTCCCGGATGCCGGCGGCCAACGCGATATCGATCGGGTACGTCATGCCGATCGCGTCGTATTCGACTCTTGCGTCGATGACCTTGGCCGACTTGGGCGGCGGCGACGTAAAAATGCCGGGGCCCGGCATCGCGCCGCCGAGATTCATGAATACATCCGTGCCGGCCAGGCTGCTCGGCACACCGAGCCCATGAAACCCACTCCATAACGGATGACGCCATGGAAAATCGCCGTAGACGCTGTAACCCTGCGCGACCGGTATTCCCAGTAGTTCCGCCAGCTCGACCAACGCTTCGTTGGCGCCGGCACGGGTGACTTCCGGCCCGACTGTGATCATTGGCCGCTCTGCCTGCAGCAGGTCCTTCGCCACCTGCTCGACCAGTTCGGTCTTGGGACGCATCTCCACCGGCACGGTGAAACGACTTTGCGGATAGATTCGCTGACTCTGGTCCCTGGCACCGAGAACGTTCGCCGGAATTCGCACGTGAACCGGACCGCCCGGCGATGTGCCGGCAAGCTTGAACGCGCGCCGCGTCAGCTCGCTGATGTGCTTCGGATCATCGACCTGCCAGCGCGCCTTGGTGAACTGGATCATCGGCTCGACCCAGTCCTCCATTTGCTGAAACATATTGCGAAACGGCATCGCGTTCGACGGCGCGTCGGAAAACACGACGAGAGACGAGCGATCCTTCCATGCGTTGTACAGCATGTTCATCGTGCTCGGTATCGCCACTCCGGGCACGAACACAGCAGCGGTTCCGCCGCTCGCAAGTTCATATCCGTGCGCCATCGCCGTCGCTTGCGACTCTGCGACGGACATGATCCATTCGACGTCCGGCTTGAGCGTCATCGCATCGAACAGCGGCGACATTCCCGTCGCCGTCGTCCCGAACAGGTACTGCAGGTCCGCGGCGATAAAAGTCTGCAGGAGCACTTCTGCGCCCGTGCCATCCACCCGGACTCCGTCGCGCGGCATGGACTCGGCATCCGCGTCGGCGATAACGGCCTGCGCTGCCGCGCTGCTGAGCCCGAGCGCCGTCAGCCCGAGGCTGAATTCCCGCCGTGATATTTCCTGATCGAGAAACTTCTGCAACAGGTCACGCATGCAAAACTCCTTGTTATTGTTAGCCACGATCGGCCTTCGGCCGCTGTCCCTACTTGCGAGAATACAACGGAATCGATGCTTTTTTCCATTATTTTCAGTTAGTTGAAAAGATCGAACCGGACTGACAGGACGAATTGAAACAATCATGTCGCAAGTGATACATTGTTGTTCGATTTAGGAGATTTTCGAAATGCCTCCCGCCGTTGCCACCGTTGCCGTCAGCCCGAAGATTCGAAATCGGCAGGGTCGAACGCGACAACGGATCCTTGACGAAAGCGCGCGACTATTTATCGCCAAGGGCTTCGAGAACGTCAGCGTCGAAGACATCATCGCCGCTGCCGAGATCGCCCGCAGCAGCTTTTATCGCTTCTTCTCGAACCGGGATCAGGTCCTGGCGAGTATCATTCGCCCGGTTTTCGAGCAGGGAATCGTCGCCCTCGATGCGATCACATCTCGATCGGCGCAGGACGTCATGGATGCCGTCTTCGATTTATATCTCGATTTGTGGACATCGAGCCCAGACTCTCTCAGGGTTTCGACGCGCGTCGGCGGCGTTCACTTTTATTTGTTCGAGGATGTCCACCTGACGTTTCGCGAGAAACTCGCGCGCACGCTGAAGTCCGTCGAGCCGTCGGGCATCTTTCTCAACGGCAGCGCCGACCTCACAGGACGGTTGCTGGCGCGCACCGCCGTCCCCGTTCTCGAGACTTACTCGCAGGAAAAAGAATTCGAAAAACTGTTCCGCAGCTCGATGCGCGGATTCTTATTGCTCAAGGAGACGAACCGATGAGTTCGATCGTAAAAACAATTGCCCGCCCTCCGTTCATCGGTCTGTTCGCTTTCTTCGTCGTGTTCCTGGTGCAGGCGCTCGGCCACACCGTCATGATCCTGATGGAAAAGGGATTCGGCGAGGAGTATGTCTTTCATTCAGCGACCGTGATGGGGCTCTTCGGCGCATGGCTGTTGTTCATCGGCATGAAGAACGAAAATGAGGTTCCCGCCACCTGGCTTGGTTTCTTCGCGGGCACGTTCTTATGGACCGGCTGGGTCGAATTCTCGTTTGTCGCCTACGCATGGCATCTCGATGTACCGCCTTTGCTGGATGCGAGCGGCGAGATCGCGACCAAACCCGAGTATCTATTGATGTCATCGTCGCTCGGCGTGATGATGGCGACACTGGTGTACTTCCTGCTGAACAAGGAAACACGCTGTAACTTCTTCCACTGGTTCCAGCGCAACCTGAAGATGAGCACCGGCAAGCCGAGTCGCGGTTACCAGCGCAATTTCGCGGCAATCACGGCACTCGAGACAATCTACGTCATCTGGTTCTTCTACCTCGCGTTATTGCTCATCTACGACGAGGCGATCCTCGGCGAGAACCATCCGGTCGTATACGGGCTGTTTTTCGCCAACACTATATGGGCGCTGTACCTGATCAATCGCTTGCTGAGATTCTGGCGGGTCGCCACTGCCATTCGGTATGCGATTCCGACCGCCATCATCGCGTGGAACTGCGTCGAACTGTTGGGACGCTGGAATTTCTTCAAGGAAATCTGGGTGCACCCGATGGACTATGCACTGGAGATGGGCCTGATATTCGGCGCCGTCGTCATCGCGGTCGTGCTGTCCTACATGACGCCGGCACGCGGCAAGGCTGAGTTCACAAACCCCGAGGTCACCTGACCGCGAGCCAGCTGACGGCGACTCAAATTAGTCCGATTTCGCTTCTCCCGGCGAGGCGAACCGCACCAGCAATGCGGCGGCGAACAGGATTACCTGCACGACGCCCGCCATGATGAATGGCGCCGATGGGGCATAGGCGTCGAACAGGCGGCCACCGATCGCAAACGCGAAGAAAATTCCCAGCGCGCCGAAGAAACTGTTCATCGATACGATCGCACCCCGCTCTTCCGGGGCCGCTTCCTGTCCCACCAGCGTCACAGATGCGGCCATAACGCTGATCTGACCAATCGACATCAACGCGAACCAGGGCAGCATCTTGAAATCGAGCGGCGAAGTGACGATCAACATGGACAGGTAACCAACGCTCGCTATGCCCATTGCGATCGCCACACCGGTGACGCGGTTCACCTTATCCAGAAACCATCCGAATACGCCGACCCATAGCATGCCAATCAGGCTGATGACGCCGAGCATCAGTCCACCCCGAGCGAGCGCGTCCGGGGTACTGAAACCGGCATCCGGCGCCGCAGCGATCGCCCACAAAGACAGGAACATCCCGGTGATTGACATGTCCGCACGCGCGATGAACGCCGCGCCGTAAGACAACAGAATCCGGGGGTTACGCGCAGCCTTGACGCCGCTCAGCATCAACACATTCCAGGGCGGCTGTTCGTCGACGGCACGTGGCGTGCCGGCCTGCAGGCCGAACCGGAACCACACTGCCGACACCAGGCACATTGCCGCGGCGACCAGAAACATCACTCGACCGGCCGTTACGGCATCCGTTCCGCCCGCGACCAGAAAAGCAGGTATCTGCGCGATCACGAAGGTCATGAACAACACGCCGACCCCGTTCATCGCGTTGGTCAGCCCCACGAGGATGCCGCGTGAGGATTCTTCCGGATAGTCGTTCGCGATGACGACGATAATCGCGGCGATGTCGGCCGATCCAACGGCAAACAAGACACGGCAAAGCGTCAGCTGCGTAACGTCCGCGGCGAACGGGTAAAGCGCGAGGCCGGCGCCACAAACCAGGATACCGAAGATCATCAGCGGGCGACGCCCAATCCGGTCCGACATCCAGCCGAACGGGTTGATGAGAAGCAGCGTGACGATCTCCTGCCACACACCCAGGTCGCCACTGACGGTTCCCTGCACATCCCGCGGCAGCTTCAGGATCTCAGTCAGGACATAGGGCTGCATGATATTGAGACCAGCGAGAATGCCGATCCCGATAAACGATGCATACATGAACGACCAGAAATTCCATCTGCTCACGCCCGGCACGAGCTGAATAGGCCCGACCTTGATTCCTTCCGCGTTATTCACTTGTTCCGACCTCCCGGCAATCAGTGCTGCGCCGCCCCCGGCGACAAAAACCTGATCAATAGAGCGCCCACGAAAAGTATCGCCTGCACCACTCCGACCATGATAAACGGTGCTGATGGCCCGTAGGCATCAAATAGCCGCCCCCCGATCGCGAACGCCAGGAAGATACCGAGGGCACCGAAGAAACCATTCATGGAGATGATCGCGCCGCGCTCTTCGACGCCGGCCTCCTGGCCAACGAGCGTTACCGACGCGCAGATCGCGCTGACCTGCCCGATGGACAGCAACACGAACCAGGGCAGCATCGAGAAATCGAGCGGCGAAGTGACGAGGTACATTGACGAATAGCCAATACCCCCCAGCGCCATCGCGATGGCCAGCCCAGTCACACGATTGACCCGGTCGAGTATCCAGCCAAACAGACCAACCCAGAGCATGCCGATCAGGCTGATAATGCCGATCAACTGGCCGCCGCGGGCGAGCGCGTCTGCGGTATTCATGCCGGCATCGGGCGCCGCGGCCACCGCCCAGAGCGATATGAACAGCCCCTTGATCGAAACATCGGCCCGCCCAATGAAGGCGGCGCCGTAGGACAGCAGAATACGCGGATTACGCGCGGCTCGAATGCCACTCAGCATCAACGACTGCCAGTCCGGTTTTCGGGTGGCGGCACTGACCGTCCCGCCATACAGACCCGCACGAAACCAGATGGCCGACACGAAACAGAGCGCGGCGGCGGACAGAAACATGATTCTGCCGGCCGTCATGGCATCCGTTCGGTCGCCAAGAATCGAGGGAATCTGGGCGATCACAAACGTCATGAACAACACACCGACGCCATTCATGACGTTGCCGACGCCAATCATTCGACCACGCGAAAGCTCATCGGGGTAGTCGTTGCCCACGACCGCAATCATCGCGGCCAGGCATGCGGAACCGATGGCGAACAGAATTCTCGCCGCGGTCAATTGCTCCACGCTCGTGCAAAAAGGATATGCGCATAATCCGAGGCCACAGACGAGGATGCCGAAGACCATCAGCGGACGGCGGCCGATCCGATCGGATAACCAGCCGAAAGGGTTAATCAAGATTAACGCGATGACTTCCTGCCAGACCCCCAGGTCGCCGCTGACAGTGCCCTGGACTTCGCGCGGCAAACGCAACATCTCGGTCAGCACATACGGCTGCATGATATTGAGACCGGCGAGAATCCCGATGCAGACGAACGAGGCGTACAGGAAAGACCAGAAATTCCATCGGCTCACGCCCGGCGCGAGCCGAATCGGCCCGACGTTGATCCCGTCGACTTCCGCCATGCGCCTCCCCTGCCCCGCGTGCGTCCGAGCGACTATATTTCAGCGTGTAGACGATTG
>JBLYYV010000111.1:0-12255 GCA_048550095.1 Gammaproteobacteria bacterium | reverse complement strand
GCCGATTCGGCGAGTTCTGCACGAAACAGTGAACGCTCGACCTCGAGCACTTCCAGATAACTCGTGACGCCACCATCGTACCGGGCGCGCGATAGCGTCGACGCGCTGCGTGCCGCCTCGACCTGCGCCTTCCTCGCCAGGGCTTCGGCATGCGCGGTGCGGATTTCTGCCAACGCATCCTCGACTTCCTGGAATGCACGCAACACGGTCTGTTCGTATTGATACAGGAGCTGTTCGGTGAGCGCACGCTCGACCTCGACACGACGTGCGTTCTGCCCGGCGGCGAACAACGGCGCGAACAGGTTGCCGGTGATATCCCAGACCTTCGAATCGCCTTCCAGAAGGTCCGACAGGTCTCCGCTCGCCACACCCAGCGTGCCAGTCAGGCTCAGTGACGGCAGGCGCAGCGCCTGCGCGACGCCGATGCGCGCCGTCTGCGCCGCCAACTGCTGCTCGGCCTGGCGCACATCCGGACGGCGCTCGAGCAACTCCGATGGCAATCCCGCCGGTACGATTGGAGCGCGCAAATTCATGGCCGTCGAATTCCCGCGCAGAATGGGGGCAGGATTGCTCCCGAGCAGAACGTTTAGCTGGTTTTGGACCTGCGCCCGGTCCCGCTCCAGCGAGTACATCTCGGCAGCCGCATCACCTTCCTGAATCTCAGCCTGGTTGACGTCGAGCAACGGTACGACACCTTTGTCGAATCGCGCGCGGATGATCTTCGTCGATTCCCTGCGCGCATCCAGCGTGCGCTTTGCAATTTCATAACGGTTGTCGAGATCGACCAGCAGCAGGTAGGCAGATCCGACATCTGCGATCAGCGTTATCATGACTGATCGGCGGGCTTCCTCGGTGGCCAGCAGTTCCGCGCGAGCCGCCTCGCTGGATCGGCGCAGCTTCCCAAACAGATCGATCTCCCATGCGACGCCTCCGGCGAGCACGTAGTTCTCCGTGATGCCGATGTTGGCCCCTGGAATCAGCTGACCGATGTTGTCGCCGCGGGTGGCGCCGAGCTGCGCATCGACCTTCGGGTAGAGATCAGCGCGGACGAATCCGTAACGTGCACGGGCTTCCTCGATGCGGGCAACGGCGATCGCCAGGTCTTTGTTGTTTTCGAGTGCTGTCGAGATCAACTCGCGCATCCGTTCGTCGGCGTACAGATCCCACCACTCCAGGTTCGCGATCGACTCACCCGGCTCGGTCTGCTGCTGATAGCCCTCTGGCGAGTCGATTTCGGGTCGCTGATAGTCCGGACCGACCATGCAGCCGGGCAATACCATCGTCAACGCGATCGCGAGGTGACGTGCCTTCACGATGCCTCGCCTTCCTGCGCGGTCTTTACCGACTTGCCGCGCCCGCTGAGCTTCTCGACCAATACATACATCGCCGGCACGATGAGAACGCCAATGACGGTCGACGCGAGCATTCCGGAGAACACGGTCATGCCCATGACCTTACGCGCTTCTGCGCCGGCGCCGCTCGCGACGAGCAGCGGCGTCACGCCGAGGATGAATGAAAACGCAGTCATCAGGATGGGTCGGAATCGATCCCGAGCGGCGGCCAACGCGGCATCGACCGGGCTGTGGCCTTCCTCACTTTTCAGTTTGGCGAACTCGACAATCAGGATCGCGTTCTTGGCAGCCATGCCGATCAGCATCACCAGACCGATCTGCGCGAAAACATTGTTCTGGTACCCAGGCAAAAAGAGGCCCGAGATCCATAAACCCAGCATTGCGCCGAAAACCGCGATCGGCGTGCCGAGCATGACGCTGAGGGGCAGCGACCAGCTCTCGTATTGCGCCGACAGGATCAGGAATACAAATACGAGCGCCATCAGGAACACGATTCCGCCGGTGCCGGCCGCCGCGCGTTCCTGGTAACTCATCGCGTTCCAGGCATACGTCATGTCGGTCGGAAGTATCTTGGCGGCGACATCTTCGAGCGCGTCGAGTGCCTGGTCGGAACTGTAGCCGGGCGCCGGCGAGCCCGTCATTTCGGCCGAGCGGAACAGGTTGAATCGATTCGTGTAGTCGGGACCCTTGGTCGTGGAGACACTGACCAGCGAATTCAATGGCACCATCTGGCCATCCTTTCCGCGCACATAGAAATATCGAACGTCGGTCGCCTTCGTACGGTACTCGGGCTCGGCCTGAACGTAGACCTTGTACAACCGGCCGAAGCGATTGAAGTCGTTGACGTACGCACCGCCAAGGAAGGAACCGAGTGTCGTATTGACGTCGGATGGCGCGACACCAAGCTTCAGGACCTTGCTATTGTCGATGTCCGCAAAGATCTGCGGTGCCGCCGCACGATAGGTCGTAATGACGCCGCCGATTTCTTCTCGTTCGTTCGCCGTCTCGATGAACCGCTGTGTCTGCTCGGCGAGATACTCGGGCGTGTTGCCACCCCGGTCCTGCAGCATCATGCTGAAACCGGAACCCGTCCCCAACCCCGGAATCGCCGGTGGCCCAAACGCGAACGCGATGGCCTCCGGGAGCTCGAACGCCAGCCGCTGATTTAACTTCTGCATGATGGCTTTGACGTGCTCGCTCGCAGCGCCACGATCCGCCCATGGCTCCAGCGATACGAAGAAAAACCCGGTGTTCGAGGCCTGGGCGGCGGTCAGCAAGCTGTAGCCGGCGGCGGCCGTGACGTTGTCGACGCCCTCGATATCCGCGACGATGCGCTCGATTCGTTCGACCACGCCGTTCGTGCGCTCCAGCGATGCCGCGTCGGGAAGCTGCAGATTAATCAGAAAATAGCCTTCGTCCTCCTCGGGAACGAAGCCGCCGGGTACGACACCGAACAGGCCGATCAGCAGAATGGTCAAAGCCGCCAGGCTGCCGATGCTGATCGCGAGTCGCTTGGTGAAGAAACTCGCGATGTTCATGTAGCCGCCGGTCGCGCGTTCGAACAGCTTGTTGAATCGGTCGTAAAAGGGCTGCAGAAAACTCTTCTTCTGTTCCGACGGCGGTTTCAGCAACAGTGCACTCAGCGCCGGACTCAGCGTCAGCGCGTTTATCGAAGAAATGGCGACCGAGATCGCGATCGTGATCGCGAATTGCTGATATAGCCGCCCCGTGATGCCGCCCATCGCCGCGACCGGCACGAACACCGCGATCAAAGACAGCGACGTGGCCACGATCGGTCCGGACACTTCCTTCATCGAGGCGATCGTCGCCTCCTTCGGTTGCATGCCTTGTTCCATCTTCGCCGTCACGGCCTCGACGACGACGATCGCGTCATCGACGACGATGCCGATCGCCAGCACGAGCCCAAGCAACGACAGCGTGTTGATCGAGAAGCCGAGGAGTGGGAATACCATGAAGGTACCGATCAAAGATACCGGCACCGCAAGGCTCGGAATCAGTGTCGCGCGCACGTTCTGCAGGAAGATAAACACGACGAGGATCACGAGTGCGACCGCTTGGAATAAGGTCGTGATGATCTCATCGATGCCCTCTTCGATCGCGAGCGTCGTATCGAGTGAAATCGTGTAGTCGAGGCCTTCCGGGAAATTCTTCTTCGCTTCCTCCATCGCGGCTTTGACCGCCGCGGCGACTTCGAGGCCGTTCGCCCCTGGCAGCTGGTAGACCTGCAGGATGGCTGCCGGCCCGCCGTTCAGCCGTGCCGTAACGTTGTAGTGCTGCGTGCCGAGCTCGACCCGCGCTACGTCTTTGACCCGCACCTGCGATCCGTCCGGGTTAGACCGCACGATCACCTCGCCGAACTCTTCGGCGGTCGCAAGCCGCCCCTTCGTGCGCACCGTGTATGTGAACTGAGTGCCCGGCACAGCCGGCTGCCCGCCGATCTGGCCGGCGGGAGCGATGACATTCTGTTCCTGGATCGCTCGAGTAATGTCCGGGACCGTCAGGCCAAGCTTGGCGAGTTGGTCCGGCTTTACCCAGACGCGCATCGCATACTCCGCGGCGCCGAGTACTTCCGCCTGGCCAACGCCCCGAATGCGTGCGACGGCGTCGAGGACGTTGATCGTCAGGTAGTTGCTCAGGAATTCCTGATCGTACCGGTTGTCCGGAGAATAAACCGTTGCCAGCACCAACGGAAAGGAAAGGCGTTTCTTGACGGTGATGCCGAGCCGCTTGACCTCTTCCGGGATACTGGCCTGCGCCTCGGAGACGCGGTTTTGCGTCAGCACGTTCGACATGTCGAGATCGGAACCGACCTCGAACGACACCGTCAGCCGCATCGAGCCGTCATTCGCGTTGACGGACTTCATATACAACATGTTCTCGACGCCGTTGACCTTCTGCTCCAGAGGAGTCGCAACGGATTGCTCGACAACCTGAGCGTTTGCGCCGGTGTAGGTCGCGGAAACCTGCACCTCGGGAGGCGTGATGTCGGGATATTGCGAGATCGGCAGTGCCTGCATCGCCGTGATACCCACGATCACGATGATAATCGCGATCACCATCGCGACGATCGGCCGGCGCACGAAAAACTCGGCCATCAGGTTTCCTGCATGACAGGTGCGGGTGCGGGTTTGTCGGCTGGCCGCGGTTCCACCGTCATGCCGGCCCGGACTTTCTGCAGGCCCTCGACGATCACCGCCTCGCCGCCGTCGAGGCCGGCTTGAATGACAACATCGAGATCCTTGATCGGCCCGAGCTCGACCTTACGGATCTGCACCGTGTTGTCCGCCTCCACAACGTAAACCTGGAATTTCCCCTGCAGTTCGACCAGTGCCTTGCGCGGCACGACGACGACGTCTTTCAGCGTCTGGTACGGCGCGCGCACGCGCGCGAACTGTCCGGGCAACAGGATGGAATTCGGATTGGGGAACGCGGCCTCGACCGTGTATGTCCCGGTCTCCGGATCGATCGACTGGGCCGCCGCCACGGTAGAGCCAGTGTGCGGGTGTTCGGTGCCGTCCGCGAGGATCAGGACGAGCTCCTTCGCCTCCTCTTCCGGCATCTGGTCTGCATCCTGCGCCGGCTGCCGACGTTCGTCTATACCGGGATTGTTGCGCATGAACGTGCGCGCGAGAACCAGGTATTCACGCTCCGAAATCGAAAAACGCACGCGGATTGGGTTGATATCCGACAACACGTTGAGCACGACCGGGTTCGGTTCGCGGCCGACGAATTCACCCGGCTTCGCCTTCGTCAATCCGATCAGGCCGTCGATTGGCGCATGGATCTTCGTATAGCTCAGGTTGATCTTCGCCAGATCGACCGTGGCCTCGGCGGCCCGGACGCCGGAGCGTGCCGCAGCCTCGAGTGCGACTGCCGCATCCAGGTCCTGCTCGCTGACGGCCATCATCTCGGCCAGCGGCCGGATACGGTTCAGGTCGGCATCGGCCTTGACCAGTCCTGTCTCGGCCGTGGCGAGCTGACTCAAGGCCTCGACCAGCTTGGCCTCGAAGGGTTCCGGATCGATCGTATACAGCAGATCGCCCTTGTCTACGAATCGGCCCTCCTGAAAGTTCATCGTTTCCAGGAAACCCTCGACGCGGGCCCGGATCGGCACGTCCTGCGTGCCGAGCGTCGTGCCGACCATCTCCAGCGACAGAGGTACGTCACGCCGCTCTGCCTGGACGACCTCGACCGGCAGCGTTGGCGCCTGCACAGCCGCTTCATCGCCACCACAACCCGCCAGCACACTCAAGGCTAAAAACATCGAAAAAACAGATACTTGTCGACTCGGGCGCGAGCGCAATTTGATCATGCAGGGTATCTCCATCGATGACGCGTGTTTCGTTATTCTGCGTTGAGTCCGTCGTACGGCGCGCGTCGGCAGAGATGATATCGCAAGGCACCGCCCCCATGGCGCTCCATTTCTTTAATCGCCGATGCTTCCATCGAGCGCACGCTGCGGAAACCCGACTCCGCAGGCTGCGCGGAGCAAGCCTTTCAACGAGACCGCACAGCCGGCGCTCTGCTATCCTGAATCCATGGAGAGGGAGGAAACTTTGATGCACCGCGCGCAACGACTGACGGCGATTGCAATAACGGCACTCGTCGCACTGAGCATGACCGGCCTGAAGGCAGCCGAACATCATTCGCAACATGGCGATCATGGCCACCAGATGACGGCGGAACAACTCGCGGAGTTGCGGGCGAAGATTCCGCTGTACGACGTGTATTCGGACGAGGAGATCGTCGCCGGCATGTCGCGCATGAAGAACCTGTGGGGTTGGATGGACGAAGACGGAGCCCGAAGCGGCAAGACCGGCGTGCTGGGCCTGGCGCACGGCTTCAAGGAACCCGGTAACACGCAGTTCCGGGCCGCTTACGCGGGCGTCGGGGCCAACCAACCGGCGACCTATGCGGTCGGCATGGCCATGATGACGTCGGATCACATCCAGGCGGCGCTCACGTCACTGGAAGAATCCGGTGCCGAGACGATCGTCGTCGTACCGACGACGACGGCCGACCATTCGACGCTGACGCGTCAGTGGGACTACATCTTCGGCAAGCGTGACGATTCGGCGTACCTCGACGTGCCGCGTGTGCAAACGAACGCGCGACTGATCTGGACTGATACGCCGACGCAACACCCGATCGTCGCCGAGATCATGCTCGACTACGCGAAGGAAAAGAGCACCGATCCGGCGAACGAGACGGTCATCATTCTCGGCCACGGCCCGCAGAGCGAGGACGACAATCGGAAAGAACTCGAAATCCTGGCGCGCCATGCCGCTTACATCAAGCAGGAAGGCGGCTTCGCCAATGTCGTTTTCGGCAACGTGCAGGACGACGCGCCGCCGCAGGTCCGCGCCGCGAACGTGGCCGCGCTGAGGGCGCAAGCGCAGGCCGCGATTGACGATGGTTACCGCGTCATCGCCGTGCACACGTCGCTGACCCAGAGCGGTATCGTCAAACGGCTGAATCGCGACATCAACGATCTGGCGGCATTCAACGACAAGGGCCTGATGCAACACCCGCGCTTCGCCGACTGGATCGACGAGGCGGTAGCAGCCAGCCTCTCCGACTGACTAAATCGAAAGCCGCGCTCCGGGCGACCGTTGGTCAGCTCGGTGGCGGGCCCTCGGGCCAATCCAGGTCGAATGGAAACGGCCGCTGTTCCGTATTGAACGTCAGGTAGCGAACGATCTGATAGACGTAACTCGCCAGCGATTGGCCGAAGGCGAGCAGGTTTTCGTTCGGGCTGCCAGTGAACAGCACCCAGAAGAACTGCACGACCACGACCGCCCCGGTCACGATGCGGGCAACGCCACCGAGGAATACGCAAACGACCATGAAGAACAGGCGCAACCACGTCGATCGCGACTGAACGTTTTCAGTGATCGCTGCGTCATCCGACTTCTCAGCCGACGATTCTGGGCCCGACGATTCGGGGCCCGAAGATTGCTGATCGTTGTTCATTTTCTTCTCCCGGCAATTGCAGGAACCAGCATTGACGATTTTACGCGCAAACCACTGTCACGCGCGAGTTTCAGAGCAACAACCAGGCCTGGAATGCCAGCACCAGCAAGGTGATGACGAAACCCGCCAGCGGCAACCATCGCGGGTAACGAGGACCGTCGCCGCGCGGGTCGGGATCGCGACCCTTGACCCGCCAGAGCGCCAGGTTAACCCCGGCAAAAATGAACAGGATGATCGCGCTCGTCGCCTTGGCGAGCGTCGTCAGCGGGAAAAACAACGCCAGTGTCGCAACGATTCCGCCCATCAGGATCGTCGAAAGTACCGGCGTCCGCGTGGCGCTGTTCACGCGTGACATCCACGCCGGCGCCTGGCCGCGCTTCGCCATGCCATAGGCGACGCGCGACGCCATGATGATCTGCACCAGCGCACCGTTGATACCGGTCAACAGGCTGACGAGCCACAGGCCGCGGGAAGACATCCATCCCGATCGCTTCGCCAGTTCCGCGACCGGCGTCGCGCTGTCGGCGAGCTCGTCGATCGGTACCGCCAGGACCGCGACCACGATGACGGCAACGTAGAGAAAGGTCGTAATCGCGATGCTGGCAAGTATCGCGATCGGCATCGCGCGCCGAACGTCCTTCACCTCCTCGGCCATGTTGACCATGTCCTCGAAGCCGATGAACGCGTAAAACGAAAGAAAGGCGGCGGCGAATACGCCGATCCAGCCACCGCTGGCGACAGACGGCCAGAACTCGGGCAGCCTCGCCGGCAAGTCCGCCAGCGCACCCGCGTTGATACCGAATACGTAGACCAATGCGCCGACCTCGACCACCGTGATCGCGGTAACGACGGCGACCGATTCCCCCACGCCCCATGCGGCGACTGCCGTCATCGCGATCGCGAACAATATGATGCCGAGCGTCGCATCCACCGGCACCACGTCGCGCAAGAAACCCACGGCCGCAACCGTCATCGTCGCAGCGGATACGACGCCGGTCAGGATGACGAGCCACCCGGTCAACGTCGACAACGGAATACTGCGGAAGCCCTCGCGCACATATTGTGCAGCGCCGGCGCTGACGGGAAAGCGCGACGATAGCTCCGCAAACGAACATGCGCTGACCGCCGCAAGCAGGCCGGTAAGCATGAAGGCGAGTGGCGCGGCCATGCCGGCCTCGCCGACGACCTTGCCCATCAACGCATAGAAACCGGCGCCGACCATGGTGCCGACACCGTAGAGAATCAGGAACGGCAGGGTAACCGAGCGCTTGAGATCAGTCGCTGACACACGGACACTCTAACCCAGCTCAGGTCCAGAGAGATATATGAACAACGCACCGATCGCCATACGCGCCGCCATTACGCTGTCCCTCATGGCGCTGATCGTTATCGCGTCGATCATTCCTGGTCGGGCGCAACCCGGCGACTCGGTTTTCGTCTTCATCGTCGCCGAGACGCCGCCGCTGGTGCAGAAACTGCTGCATCTTTCGCTCTATGCGTTGCTGACGTTGCTGTGCGCGTGGACGCTGGAGGCGATCGAACCCCGACCATTGAGAATGCTGCTCGCGGCGACGGTAGCAATCACACTCGGTGCCGCAATGGAGTGGTACCAGACGAAGATACCCGGACGCGTCGGCACACTATTCGACGTCGCGCTGAATAGTGCTGGCGCGGCCCTGGGGCTTATCGCGGCGATCTTCCTTTTCTAGCCGGGCGATTTCACGAGTCGATGATTGCTGTCGGTCAGAAGAAGTAGTAACGCCGGATGCGATCGCGCACTTCATCCGGCGCAACACGGAGACCTTCCGCCAGGTACACCTTCAAGCCGTCCTCGCGTGACATGCAATAACGACAATCGAGTTCGCCCAGCGCCTCGATTGCGCTATAGAGATCAGCGATATCCGCGCGCTCGAACCCGACGAATACGACCCGCTCGAGATCGGCATCGCGGTTCCACAAGTCGTAGCTCATATGACCGCTGTAAGCCTCGGGTAGCGCATCGGCATCATCGAGTTGATTCAGCGCGCCGGCCTGGCCGTAGTACGCCGCGACCAGCGTCGTGCGGGCGCGCTCGTGGTCGCTGAGATCCGCATAAACCTCCGAGGTCAGGGCCACGAGCTCGGGCCAGCCGTGCATCTCGGCGAAATGCGGAAACAGCGGTTCCAGTTCCGCGGCTTCTTTACCGGGAAAGCCCTGTTGACCATCCCGAATAAAGTTAGCGATCTGTTGCACGCGCTCGATCGGCAGGATCGGGGCCGCGGTCGGGACCGATGTAAACCCGGTCAGCAACGTGACGAGCAGCAGACCGCGGGCAACCGGCCGGGCCGCCAGACTTGTTTCCCAAAACAATGCGCCCGCCACGATGAACACGATGAATACCGGTACCGCGAAGTAGAATTTGACGCCCGCGAGCACGAACAGCGCGATACACAGCAAGGCGACGGTGCCGAGTAGCCGCAGCCGGCGATCGGCTGCGAGGAGTGCCGCCACGATACCCGGCATCCAGACGAGCGCGAAAATCGGGTTCATCGTGATGAACAAGCCGACGACCGGATTCTGGAGCACCATCGCCTGTGGCGGCTCGCCACCGTAAGCCGAAACGAACTCGAGAAAGGGAAAACCGTTGGCGGCTTGCCAGATGCCGAATGGCATCGCGATGAGCACCGCGATCAAGATAGCCAGCCAGAACTCCGCACGCCGAAAAACGGCCGGGTACCAGAGCAACAGCGCGATCGGCAGCGCCATGCACAGGGCGAGTATCGACAGCTTAGTCATGACGCCGAGGCCGAGAACCACGCCGAGCCAATACATGTCGCGCCGGTCACCCGCCGTCAGGTAACGAGCGGTCAGCCACAACGCCAGCGCCCACCACAGCTGATCGAAAACGTTCATCGTAAAGATCGCCTGGATCGATACGAAGCCGGGCGCGAACAGCACTATCACGGCGGTGGCCCATTGCGCGAAGCCACGCCCGCCCAGCACCCGGCAGAGCTCGACCGACAGCCAGGTGACGCCGAATCCGGCGAGCGCGGGGAGCAGTCGCAACGCCCAGAGCGAATCGCCGAGTACAGCCTGCACACCCGCCGCCAGCCACGCGATCAGCGGCGGAAAGTCGACATAGCCGAAAGCCGGGTGCGCGCCCGCGTCGAGGAAATAAAGCTCGTCGGACAGGTAGCCATAGTTGGCAGCCCCGAAGGAATACAGCAGTCCCTTCGCCGCAAGGCAAAACGCCAGCAGCCACAATCGATTCTTGTCCAGCGCCGATCCTCCCGGGAACGCGAATTTCGCGACGAACGCACTTTCAATTCTGCCGACTTGATGACAACATTTCGACTCCCCGCCCCCGCAGGTCGTCCCAAATTGAGCGAACAGAGCTTTCCCGTCATCTTCGCGGCGCTATGCGTGATTATCATCGCGCGGTATTTCGCCATTGCAGGATTCTTCTACTGGGCGTTGTGGCGTGAACGGGGCTCTGTAATTCCGGCACGCAAGCTGACGAAGATCCGGCCGCCCCGCCGCCTCATTCTGAGCGAGATCCGCTGGTCCATGATCGCGTCGGTGATTTATGCATTGCCGGGCGCCCTGGTCATCACGGTGTGGAATCAAGGCGGAACCAAGATCTACATGGACGCCGGCGAGTATGGCTTGGCCTATATCCCGTTCAGCATCTTCGTTTACCTGTTCATCCACGATACATATTTCTACTGGACGCATCGGATGATGCATCATCCGAAGATCTTCCCGGTCATGCACAAGGTCCATCACGAATCGCGACAGCCGACACCATGGGCCGGTTTCTCATTTCATCCGTGGGAATCGATCCTCGGTGCAATCGTGCTGCCGCTGCTGGTCTTCGTGATCCCAATTCACGTCGGGGCGATTCTGTTCATCCTGACGCTGATGACCATCGTCAGCGTCACGAACCACTCCGGCTTCGAGATACTGCCCGACCCGGTGCTGAAGAGCTTCGTTGGCCGAAACTGGATTTCCGCGGCACATCACAACCTGCACCACCTGAATTACCAGTGTAACTACGCGCTGTACTTCAGATTCTGGGACAAGATCATGGGAACCGATACGCTCGAACAGGATTATGACTTCCTGCGGCCGACGATTGCGCCGGCGACGGAGCCCGTCGAACGCGGGGGCTGACGCTGCCTGGCCCAGACGACGCGGTCAGCAATTCGCCTGCCGCCGAGTTACAATAAACGGCTTAACTGAGCAGTATTCAAGATGCCCGACTTCCTGATCAACCTGGCGATTTTCCTCGCCGCCTTTGCCGGCATGGAAGGCGTCGCGTGGTTCACCCACAAATACGTGATGCACGGTTTCCTGTGGTCGCTGCACAAATCTCACCACCGTCCGCGCGAAGGCACGTTCGAACTCAACGACCTGTTCGCGTTTTACTTCGCGCTGCCGTCGATCCTGCTCATCTGGCTCGGCGTCAACTTCAACCCGCCCCTGCTTTACGTGGGCCTGGGTATGACGGCATACGGCGCGATGTATTTCATCTTCCACGACGGCATCGTCCACCGCCGCATGGGCTTTCGTTATAAAGCGAAGAACGCTTACATGAAGCGCATCATCCACGCGCACTGGGTGCATCATGCGTGGAACGAGAAGGAAGGCGCCGTCTCCTTCGGCTTCCTGCTGGCGCGCCCGGCCAGGGTACTGCAGGCGGAGCAGCGGGAAATCGAGCAGCGCATGGGCGGGAAGCTGGTTTCTACCGTCGCCGAATAACGGCCGTCTCCCGCTGTCTAGACCAAGATATCCTTCGCCGTCAACGTCGACGAAGGACACGCTCGTCTGAATCCGGGGGCCACACTCCGCCGCGGAGCGAGAGGAGAATTCGCGACTCGCTAAACCTGCGGCGGCCATCCATGGCCGCCTCCGGAGCCGCTCCGGCGCG
>JBLYYV010000110.1:0-10156 GCA_048550095.1 Gammaproteobacteria bacterium | reverse complement strand
TTGCCGGCCGTATTACTGAAAAGGACGCGGCCCGCACGATTCAGAAAATGCAGCCCGAACGGCGACTGATCGAGGACCTGCCGCGCGGCGGCCAGTGAGCTGCTCATATAGTCGAACGTGAGTTTCTGTCGAACCGCTCGCTGCCAGTGCGGCATCAGCGATTCGAACAGCGCCTTGTCGGAACTGGTGTAAGCCTTACGGTCGGGTCCGCGATGAAACCATAACAGCACATGGTGTATTTCCGATGTCTCGATGACGCCGAGAAGAGTGTGTTCGATGCCGTTGGGCTTCAGCAATTCGCGATAAATCGTTGAGTTGCCCCTGCGTTGGATCGTTCGTGTGCAGTCGCCGTCGGTTGCGACTCTGCCGGCTTCCCAATGCGCATCATGCGCCAGGAAAGTCTCCGGATTCTCGCGTTCGCTGAGTATGCTGTTAATCAGTTCGCGGTCTATTCCGAAGTGACCGAGCGCGATATCGCGACGCCGGTCATCTGCAAGACGAACGAGCACGGCTTTGTCACTGTCGAGCGCATTCGCCATCAGTTCCAAGACACCGTCTGCCGCGCCCGCATCGAGCACGAAATCATATATCCGTCCGATGATCTCGACCACGTTGTTGTGCTTTGCAGTATTCATTCTTTTTTTCTTACCGCGTTACGCTGGAACGCAGTAACTGGAACGCAATAAACACTTTTGTTAGCAGGTCACCCGATCGGGTGATGTGATTAAAATAGCAGGGTGCTAATTTAAATGCACGTACCGATTTTCGTCATTAATTGGCGAGGGGCATTTCGATACGTACCAAGGCGATCTCGATCCTGCCTGCAGCGGCTTCGGCAGATCCCTCCGAGCCAACGCTGAAACGTGCAAATCATGGGGGACGTTTCGAGGCGGTTGATCGAGATCGCCAACTTACTGCAATGCTGCACGACACGACGCTTCATCGCGTGAAGTGTAGGCGGCATGAGGGCTGAGCGACGTTTCCGGCCCGCATTCAGAGTACCTTGGGGGAGGGGATGGTCCCGCTGCGGCGGGGCCGGTTTCCCTCCCGCTTGTTTTCGCACCGCGCTCCATTATGTTTATGCCGCTGTTCCGTTCCGGAACGAAACAGCGGTATTCTTTTGCAGGGTTTTCCGTCCGGATAATCTGCACATAACGAATATTTATTTTTGCTGCGCAGTCCGCGCGCATTGTCGTGGGCTATCATCCGTCTTATGACGAACTCGTTCTTGCGCAAGACATCACCGGTGTTATTGATCGTCCTGCTCGGCGCCTGCGCCTCCGCACCGCAACAACAGTCGCTGGAGCCAGTGGCGGATTATCGCCCCGATGCCAGTTACAGCATGTTGATGGCGGAGATCGCATTGCAGCGACAGGCCTATCTCGTCACGGCGCAGGAGTATCTGAACGCTGCCGAGCAGAGCGCCGACCCGGAGTTTGCCCAGCGCGCGACCGAGTATGCATACGAACACAACTACGACATCCTCGCACTCGGCGGGGCGCAACGATGGCTGGAATTACAGCCGGACAACCTGCTGGCCAACGAGTACGCCGGCCGGCTCTACCTGCGACGCAATCAGCTGAAACCCGCGCTGACATACTGGCGCGCGAGCCTAGGCGCGGGTGACCTGTCTCGCGACGAATTCCTCAGGGTCGGCGCCGACATGGCCGATGAACAAAACCCGGTCGGCGCGACGTATGTGCTGACCCGGCTGGTAAATGAGCGCCCCGCCGCGTCCGGGTTGCGCATGGCGCTCGCATACGCGGCGCTGCGGGCAGGCGCGTTCGACCTGTCGCTGGCTTCCGCCGAGGCCGTCGAGGTCGCGGAGCCGGACTGGATTCAGCCGCAGTTGATCATTCCGAAAGCGCTGTTGTCGATGGGCCGGGAGTACGAGGCATTTACCTATCTCGACGATGCATTGAGCGCGCGCGTGTCGACGACGCTCGAACTCGAATACGTTCGCCTCCTGTCCGCGGTCGGCCGTCACGACGAAGCGATGCGGCGCTTGCTCGAGTTGGGCAAGCTATATGGGGCGCAACCGGAGCTCGTGCGGATGCATGGGCTCATCGCATTCGCCGCCGGTGATCTCGAGGCTGCCGAGCAGGACTTCGAACAGCTGCTGTCCAGCGGCAACCATGTTTACGAGAGCTACTTCACGCTCGGTCGGATCGCGATGCTGCTCGGGGAGTATCGTCGTGCGATCGGGTACTTCGAGCGTATTCGCGGCAGCGCGTACCTCGTCAGGGCGCGCCTCTCGATCAGCGTCGCGCAGGAGACGCTCGGCAACGAGGAAGCCGCGCTCGAACTGCTGCAAACGTTCTCGGAGGACTATCCGCGTCATGCGCTCGACGTCGTCGGCAGCGAGGCGCAGCTGCTATATCGGATGGGTCGAGTGGACGAGGCCCTGGCGCTGTACGAGAACGCGTCCAGGCTCCGTCCCGATGTGCCGGCCCTGATGCTCGAGTATGGCGCGATGCTGGATCTCGCCGGCCGTTACAAGGACGCGATCCGCTTGATGCAACGCGCCGCCGAGATCGCGCCAAAGGACTCTAACGTGCTGAACACGCTGGGATATACGCTGGCCAACCGGACCCGGCGCTATGACGAAGCGTATCGGTTGATTCGCATGGCGCTCGAACTCGACCCGGACAGCGCGGCGGTGATCGACAGCATGGGTTGGGTGCTATATCGAAAGGGCCGGCTCGACGAGTCGCTCAGCTACCTCGAGCTGGCCATGTCACAGCTGGAAGACCCGGAGATCATCGCCCACCTCGGCGAGGTGCTGTGGGCCAGCGACGAGCGGGAGCAGGCATTGGCGACCTGGGATAAAGGCCTGATCGATTACCCGGACAGCCAGCCGTTGATCGAGACGCGCCAGAGGTTCGTGCCTTGAGATTCCTCTTTGCGGCGGCGCTGCTGTCGATTCTGTTCCTGACCGGCTGCGCGACGCGCCCGGTGCAGCCCGACACCGGCATCGACTGGGACCAGAGGGCGGACATGCTCGCCGCGGAGACGGCCTGGCGGGCGCGGGGCCGGATCGCTTTCAAGGCCGGCAAGGAGGGCGGGTCGGGGAACATGACCTGGGCGCAGGCCGGCGAGGGCGCACGAATTACGCTCAGCGGCCCGTTCGGCGCGGGCGCCTACGAGATCGAATGGGACGACGAGCGGATCGTCGTCAACAGCAAGAAAGGCGAGCGGGTCGCGGCCTACACCGGCCGTGATGCCGCGGATCGATTCCTCGAGACTCAGCTTGGCTGGTCGTTTCCTGCGCGCAGCATTCGCTACTGGTTGCTCGGTGTTGCCGATCCCGAGTTCGCCAGCGAGCGCCGCTTCGACGAAGACGGCTGGCTGGCCGGGATCGAGCAGAACGGCTGGGCGGTCGCTTACAGCCGCTTCGATACCGCCGGAGACTATTACATGCCGGGCAAGATCGTCCTCGAGAACGACCGCGCCAGGGTCAAGCTGGTCGTCGACCGATGGGTTTTCTAGCTGTGGTGTCGGCGCCTATGGCTCTGACCCCGCCGGCTCGCATACAATAGCCGCGCCCGCAGCGGGCCGTTCGTTGGGGCGTAGCCAAGTGGTAAGGCAGCGGGTTTTGATCCCGTGTACCGCAGGTTCGAATCCTGCCGCCCCAGCCATTTCTCGACCCATCACATAAGAAGAAAGCTGTGAATACCGAAAACGCATTTGCGATTCCCAATATGATGGTTTTTACCGGGAACGCGAACCCGGAACTGGCCCGTCGGATTTGCGGCTACCTGCGTCTGCCATTGAGCAAGATTCAGGCGGCGAAATTCAGCGACGGCGAGATCGCCGTCGAAATCCTCGAGAACGTTCGCGGGCGTGACGTCTACATCATCCAGTCGACCTGCCCGCCGGTCAACGACAACCTGATGGAAATGCTGGTCATGTCCGATGCGCTGCGGAGAGCGTCGGCCGCGCGGATCACGGCGGTGATCCCGTATTTCGGTTATGCCCGTCAGGATCGCCGCCCGCGCGCCGCCCGCGTGCCGATCACCGCCAAGCTCGTCGCCGGCATGATCGCGACGGCGGGCATCGACCGCGTGCTGACGGTCGATCTGCATGCCGACCAGATCCAGGGTTTCTTCTCGGTCCCGCTGGATAATGTTTACGGATCGCCGGTGTTGCTCGGCGACCTGTGGAAGCAGAAAACCGACGACATGGTCGTCGTGTCGCCCGATATCGGCGGCGTCGTGCGCGCCCGGGCGCTCGCGAAACGCATGGACGACCTGGACCTGGCCATCATCGACAAGCGCCGTCCGCGCCCGAACGAGGCCGAGGTCATGAACATCATCGGCGAGGTCGATGGCAAGACCTGCGTGCTGATCGACGACATGGTCGATACCGCTGGCACCCTGTGCCTCGCGGCCGGTGCCCTGAAGGCCAACGGCGCCATGCGCGTCCTGGCTTACATCACGCACCCGGTGCTGTCCGGCCCGGCCGTCGACCGCATCGGCAAGTCCGAGCTCGACGAGCTCGTCGTGACCGATACCATCCCGCTGTCCGAGGCCGCCGCGGCCTGTGACAAGATTCGTCAGCTCAGCGTCGACGAACTCCTGGCCGAGACGATGCGACGCATCAGCCTGGACGAATCCGTGAGCTCCCTGTACCTGGATTGAGTTAACTCGGCCGGCTGGCCGCGCCACCCCATTCCCGCCGGATCTCTGGTATAGTCGCCGCCCTTATAAATGAGACCAGCCGCTGCCCGGTCGCAGGGCGTTGGCCGATCAGAACCACCATGGAGGCCCAAGATGGCTCAAAAAGTTGATCTGATCGCGGAGTTTCGGGAAGACTCAGGGAAAGGTGCGAGCCGCCGCCTGCGTCGAGCCGGGAAAGTACCCGCGATTGTCTATGGCGCCGGCCGTCCGCCGCGTGCCGTTACCTTCGACCGTGACGTGCTGATGCACCAGATGGAGAACGAGGCGTTCTTCTCCAGCGTCCTGAACGTCAAGGTCGGCAAAAACAACCGTCAGTGCATTCTGAAGGACTTGCAGATGCATCCGGCAAAACGCATGCCGTTGCATCTCGACCTGCAGCGCATCGTCGAAGACGAGGCGATTCGCATGACGGTACCGATTCACTTCCTGAACGAAGACGTCGCGCCGGGCGTGAAAACCGGTGGCGGTAGTGTCTCGCACATGATCACCGAAATCGAAGTCACATGTCTGCCGGCCGACCTGCCGGAGTACCTGGACATCGACATTGGCGAGCTGGAGCTCGACGAGACGCTGTACCTGGCGGATCTGAAGCTGCCGAAGGGCGTCGAGATTCCGGAGCTGACCGACGAGAACAATCCCGGTGTCGTGTCGATTCATATCGTCAAGGCGGCTCCGATCGAGGAAGAGCTCGAAGGCGAGGCGCTGGAGGGCGAAGAATCTGCCGAAGTGCCGGTTGTCGGCGAAGAAGAGGCGAAGGACGAGGACGGAGGCGAGTAAGCTCCGCTCGATTCGCTATCGTCGATCGCTTGCGGCGACGAGCAAAAAAAGGCCGCGCGATTGCGCGGCTTTTTTTTCGCGTGTTAAGGTCGCGCGAGCTTTCCAGTCGAATACAGACAAATGGCAGAAACTCCTGTTCTCATCGTCGGCCTCGGCAATCCCGGGCCCGACCACGACCGCGACCGGCATAACGCCGGCTACTGGCTGATCGAAGAAATCGCCGGCGGGCTTGGCGTCAACTTCACCAACGATCAGAAGTTGCACGGCGACTCTTGCCAGGTGTCGCTTTGTAATCAGTCCGTGCGGCTGCTGAAACCGACCGCATTCATGAACCACAGCGGCCGGTCGATGCGCCTGGCGATGGACTACTACAAGATTCCGCTCGAGCGGGTGCTCGTCATCCATGATGAGCTCGATCTGCCGGCAGGCCAGGCACGGCTGAAGCTGGGTGGCGGTCACGGCGGGCACAACGGCATCCGGGATATCATCTCGAATTGCGGCCGCGACTTCCTGCGTCTGCGCATCGGCATCGGCCATCCCGGCACGAAGGAACAGGTCGTCGGCTACGTGTTGCGCCCGCCCGGCAAGGAAGAGTTACCGAAAATCGAAGACGCGCTGCGGGAGAGTCGTCGCGCGCTGGATATCCTGATGCAGGACGGCCTCGAGGCCGCGCAGAAATTCCTGCATACCGCAACGCCGCCGATCGACGTCACGCAGGACCTCGAATAGCTACTTGCCGATCATCGGGATCTGCGACGCGAGCTGATAGTCGATCACGGCGTCGAGCTTATTCTCGACCTGGTATAGCTTTGCGACCTTGATGGTCGGCAACACCTTCTTGAACCGTTTCAGGTAGTTGCGTCGGATCTTCAGCGTGCGTGACTGGATGTCGAGGTGGTCCCTCAGCATACGATCCGCGAACTCGTCGCTCATTTCCCGGTAGTTGTCGGCGAATTCCGTAATCAGCCTCACCTCGTCGTCGCCGACGGCACGCATGTCGTCGAGATACTCACTGTAGACCGGCCAGAATGCCTTCGATTCGTCGGGCGTCAGCACGAGCTCGCCGGCGATCACGAGCTTGCGCTCGGTCACCATCTGTTTGCGCGCGGCCTCGATCTCGGCCTCCAGCGTGACCAATGGTGTTTTTTCCTGCGCTGTCGCCGGCAGCCATGACGTGGCCAGCAGAATTATCGATAAAGCAAAAACGAGGCGCATGAATGATCTCCGGGTCTGACTAGAAAACGTGTCGGGCTTATCTTCCGCCGACGAATTGGGATAATTGGGGTCAGAGTCGATTTGGTGCTGAAATCCGTCGCGTGGCGAGCGACTTCGCGACAAATCGACTCTGACCCCAATTATCCCGACGACTTGGGTGAATGGTAGTTCTGATGGAAAAATATATCCGGCACTTTTTCCGGGTGATCACTCCGCCTTTTTACTCTCGTTGAGCTGATTGATGTATTGCGACACGAGCATGGCAACGAGGATCGCGATATAGAACTGGCCCACGATCGCGGCGAGGTATGCGAGGACTCGCGCCAGTGCTCCCTCGGGCGTTACGTCGCCATAGCCGAGCGTCGTCATCGTCACGAAACTGTAGTAGACCAGCGTGAAACCCTCGGTTGAGATTTCGGACGCGTCGATACCATTGAACGAGCCGGGCACGAAACGGTAGATCAGCATATTCGCCTGGCTCAGGATCAGGCCGAGCAGCAAATATGCGCAGATCGCGCCGGTGATCCGGTTGATGCTCATCTTGGTGCCGAACAGGATGTGATCCATCGCGAATGCCAGACTCATGACGCAGAACGTCATCTCGATCAGCAGCGTCAGGGTCTCCGTCCACAGGGTTCCCGTCATGAGGTGCAACGCGGTCATCGATATGTCCGCAACGACGAGGACGATACCGGCGATGAACCATTTGCGTTCTTCCATCAGGCTCCACAGGCCCACGATCAGCGTCGTCGTGAAGGCGATCTGCGATACCAGTGGCATCGGCTGGCGCGTGAACTCGTAGACGACGGGCCCGGCTACCAGGATGACCAGCAGGCCAGCCAGCAAATACAGGAAATTCGGCTGTCGCTTGGTGCGCATCAATTCCCGGATGCCTGGCGGCGGCGCGGCGCGAACTGCCAGGTATCGTCGTCGGCCAGGCACAGGCGATATATGCCGCCACCCTCGCGTCCGCCGGCCTCCGAGTGCGTACGGACCGTGCGGCACGTCGTGCCGTAGTCCTCATGTGTATCAAGGACTTCGATCGTGCCGTGACTACCGCTGTCGGGATTGCTCCACTTGACCTTCTCGCCGTCTGCGGCGCTGCCGAGCGCGGCGTTGACCGTGTCGGTCAGGATCTGTTTATCGATCTCGTCCATGTACGCGATCGGCCCGCGGTGCAAAAACTCGATGTTCTGCGCCAGCGCCGCCTGACCCGCGGCGACGACCAGCAAGGCGCCGACGAAAACTGCTTTCATGTCTGTACCGCTCGTTTACCGGATAGGTGACGAATAATAGCGCAGCCCCCTGCATCGCGCTAAAGTCGAGCGGGACAGCTGTTCCGGCTGTATTCGATAGATTTAATTGATGGAGAACGAAGCATGATCAAGGCCCGCATGAACGTTCTCGCCGCGCTTGCGTTGTCGCTGATTGGTCTTGGTTGGTTGCCGTCGGCGGCTGCCGAAGCGCACCTCCGCGATCCGATCGACCGGGGATTTCTGAGCCTCGATTACGATGAGATGCGCACCGAGCCGCGCGAGAAGGGTTTCGACCTGATCTACATTGCGCCCGGCGCATTCGAGCGTCTCGGCGAATACGAAGGCGTCATGATCGATCAGCCGGAAGTCTGGATCGACCGGACATCCGATTATCCGGGCACGAAGGCCGACTACCTGAAAGCGATCGTCGATCTGATTCGCGACAAGCTGGCCGGCGCATTGATTCGCGGCGGCCACGATGTCGTCGAGGCACCCGGACCGAGGGTCGCGTTCGTGCGTGTGGCGTTGACCGATCTGTATCTGAAGAAGAAGCCGGGCAAGAAAACGGGCGGGTATACCGCGATCGGCGCGCAGACGTCGGAAGAGATGATGCAGACGATGCTGAAGTACTTCGATGTTGTCGAAGTCGCCTTTCAGCTCGAGGTCGTCGACCTCGAAACCGAAGAGATTCTGGGCGCCGCCGTGATCAAGCGAGGTGAGCGTGGGCGAACAGGCAAGGCATCGGATCAGCGGCTGGATTTCGGCGAGTTCCTGGCAGTCGTTGACGAATATGTGGGTCGCGTGCGCTGTCGGTTCGATAACGGCAAATTGCCCAGGGATGAGTGGGTCGATTGCACTGCGTTGTCGCCGCAGGCGCTCACGCGCCTCGCGCAACTCGACACGACGTCGAGGAGATAGTTGTCATGCTCATGATAGTCGCGGCCGTCGGCGTTCTGGTCTGCCTGGGCTGCATCGTCGGCATCGTGTCGCCAAATACCTTGATGGGCGTCGTGCGTTCGGTCATGAACAAGCCGATCATGATTTACCTGGCCGTTGGTGTGCGCCTGGCGCTCGGCGTGTTGTTGATCCTGGTCGCGTCCGCGTCGCTGTTTCCGCTGGTGTTCCGCGTCATCGGCGCGATAGCCATACTCGCGGCGCTGGGCCTGTTGCTCATGGGCCGGGCACGAATCGTCAAGCTGGTCGAATTTTTCGCCGGGATGTCGGCGGGCGCGTTTCGCGCCTGGCTGATCTTCGGCTTCGTGTTTGGCGCGTTCCTGGTTTACGGCACCGGGCTCGCCTAGCCGGGCGAGGCGCCGCCGCCGAGCAGCGCCGTGATCCAGCCGACGCCGATAAACGTTCCGATGCTGCTGCCGAGGTTGGCCAGCACGACGACGAGCAACACCTTGATCACGCGGTTGCGCCAGATGCCGCCGATCGTCCCGAGGTCGTCCGCAATGCTCTCGAGGTCGGCGACCCGCGGCTTGCGCAGGTAGGCCTCGACGAGGCCGCAGACCCAGCCGGCCGCGATGGTTGGGTTCAGCGAGGTGATCGGCGCGGCGAAGAACGCCGCCGCGATCGTCAGCGGATGCGCCAGCGCGATAGTCGTACCGAGCGCAGCGGAGATGCCATTCGCCAGCACCCAGGCCAGCACCATCTGTTCCGTCGTCTCGCGGCCGGACGTCACGAAGCCGGCGACGATCAGGCCGAGCACCAGCAGCGGGATGCCCCAGCCGATGATCTTGAAAATTTTCTTCGGCGGCGGGAGTTCGTCCAGCACGTCGAGGTCGACCGCGGCGCCGAACGCGCGCTTGATGCCAGGCACGTGCGCCGCGCCGACGACGGCGACGACGGTGTCGCCGGGCGCATTGCGGATCTTCTCGGCGAGATACTTGTCGCGCTCGTCGATCAGCGCGACCTTGACGCCCGGTAGCGATCCGGAGAACTCGTCGAGCACCATCGCGAGTTCGTCGCCGGTCTTCATCTTCTCGATGTCTTCCTTCGAGATCTCCTGGGCATGGAACGTCGAGAGGATCGTCTGGTACAGCACCTTCATCAGGGTCCAGAAGCCCGCCGTCGCCCACGCGCGTTTCAGCGTCGTGCGAATCTCGCGGTCGGCCAGGTGCAGTTCAGCCCCGGTCTCTTCGCTGACGGAAATTGCCCGATGCATCTCCTCGCCCGGCCGCACCCCGAATTCGTCCGCGAGTTTCTTCTGAAATGACGACAGCGCGA
>JBLYYV010000109.1:0-17208 GCA_048550095.1 Gammaproteobacteria bacterium | reverse complement strand
TTCGAACTGCGGGTGACACACCCGTTACTCGGCGAGACCTATTACCAGGTCGGAATGTTCACGACCGAAGTGTGAAGATAATGTGGAATCGAATAATAGCGGGGCTCGGCGCGACGCCCGACTGATATAGTCGGCCGATGCGACTCGCCATTCGGCACAAGTTGTTCATCGCCCTGCTCGCTTCGATCACATTGGTCATCGTGCTGGCGCTGGCACTGACGCGCTGGAGCTTCAATCGCGGATTCGTCGACTATGTCAACGCGTTCGAAGCCCGGCGCCTCGACGCCATCGCGACGGAGGTCGCCGACATCTGGACGGCGTCCGGCGGTTTCGATGAACTCGCGAACGACCCACAGCGCTGGCATGCGTTGATCGATCGCTATAGCGGTCGCCCCGACATGCGTGGCGGAATGCCGTCGCGCCGCGGACCACCCGGAGGTCCGGACGGCGACCGCAAGCGCGACGGTCGCGGGGAACCCTTTGGTCCACGCAGGCCGCAGCCGGTCGAACTGCTCGCCGCTGACGGCACCGTCCTGTTCGGTCGACCGACGCCGCGCGATGGCTCGCGGACTTATCCGATCGAGGCCGACGGGAACACGATCGGTTTCCTGCGCTATGTGCCCATCACCGAGGTTACCGATCTCGACGAGGACGCTGACCGGAATTTCGTCGCGCAACAACGCAGAGCCATCTACGTCATCGCCCTGATCGCCCTGGTCAGCGCCGGCTTGCTCGCGGTGCTGCTCGCGCGGCAGCTCGTCGCACCGGTGAACGCGGTGGCGCGCGGCGCGCGGTCGATTGCCGCCGGTCGGCTCGACGAGCGAATTGACGTGACATCGACTGACGAGCTCGGACAACTCGCCGGGGACTTCAATACCATGGCCGCGACGCTCGAGCGAAATCGAGATTCACAGCGTCAATGGGTCATCGATATTGCGCACGAGTTGCGCACGCCATTGGCGATACTGTCCGGCGAACTCCACGCGCTCGAGGACGGCGTGCGCCGCTGGGATGACGACGCGCGCGCTTCGTTGCAGGCCGAAGTCGAGCGGTTGACGGGCCTGGTCGATGATCTACGAGAGTTGACGCTGTCCGACGCGGGTGGTCTCGACTATCGCGAGCAGGACGTCGACGTGCGCGACGTCGTGGAACGGGCACTGCACCGCTGCGCCGGTCGCATCGCCGATCGCGCGCTGGTCGTCGACACGTCATTGCCCGCTGAACCCTGTCACGTCACGGGCGATGCCAAGCGACTCGAGCAACTGTTCGTCAACCTGCTCGAAAACAGCTGCCGTTACACCGATGCCGGCGGCGCAATCCGTGTCGAACTGGCGACGAACGACAACGTAACGATTGTCGTCGAAGACTCTGCACCGGGCGTTCCGGACAGCGGCTTGCCGCACTTGTTCGAACGCCTGTATCGCGTCGAAGGATCGCGCAGTCGCGACAGCGGCGGCTCCGGGCTCGGGCTCGCCATCTGCAAGGGCATCGTCGAGGCGCACGGCGGTCATATCACCGCGACGTCGTCGACGCTCGGCGGCCTGCGCATTGAAATCGAGTTACCCCATGAATGCGCCTGAACACACGATACTGATCGTCGAAGACGAGGCGAAGATCGCGCGCCTCCTCGCGGATTACCTGGAACAGGCGGCGTTCGGCACGCACTGGCTCGAACACGGCGACGGCGTCGTGGAGTGGGTGCGCGCGAATACGCCGGACGCGATCCTGCTCGACCTGATGCTGCCGGGCAAGGATGGCATCAGTATCTGCCGTGAACTGCGACAGTTCACGGATGTGCCGATACTGATGGTCACGGCGCGGGTCGAAGAGATCGATCGACTGCTCGGTCTCGAAATCGGTGCGGACGACTACATCTGCAAGCCGTTCAGTCCACGCGAGGTCGTGGCGCGCGTCAAGGCCGTATTGCGTCGGGCGCACCATACGGTTGACGCCAGTGCTTCGGACTATCGCGGCGTGTCGCTCGACCTCGATGACTATCGCGCGGCCGCGCATGGTCGGGTACTGGACCTGACGCCGGTCGAGTTTCGCCTGCTGGAAGCCCTGATGCGCCGCCCCGGGCGCGTCTGGTCGCGCGACAAACTCATGGACGCGGTCTACACCGACGGCCGCGTCGTCAGCGACAGGACGATGGACAGCCACGTCAAGAACCTGCGCCGCAAGCTCAACGATGCATTGCCGGGCGAAGAACTGATTCACTCCGTCTACGGCGTCGGTTATCGCTGCGAGTAGCACGCCCCGTTCCCCGGGGCGCATTCCCGTCCCGCAACTCCACGAAGTCTCCACATTATCTGCATACCAGGTGCGCAGGTCGGCCCGATCATATGAACCATCAGGCAGCGACAGACATCTCAAGGAGAAATCGAAATGCGCACCACTCCCCTGAAAAACCTGACCTTGCTCGCAATGCTCGCACTCGTCGGCGCGACGGCCGCGTACGCCGAGTCGAACGACTCCGGATACGGCCAGCAGCGCCAGGCGCGGCGCGGACCGCCGCCGCAAGCCCTCGAGGCCTGCGAAGCGCTCATCGAAGGCGATGCATGTTCCTTCACGGGCCGTAACGACGAGGTTCTGAACGGCACCTGCTTCAGCCCGCGCGAGGACATCCTTGCGTGCCGGCCTGAAGGTCACGAAGGTCGCGGACGCCACGGCAACGGCCCACGCGACGACAGCCAGCAAGACGACTCGCAGGAATAGCTCCGCACGCAAGGACGTCAAGATTTTGCGCGACTCGCTCGGTCGGGTGGTCATCCTGAGACCTCCCCCACTCCGGACCGCCCGGCCGACCGAGTCATTTTTCAACGCCACGGGAGACCAGGCATGCGCCGATTCGGGTGAGCTCGACGAATGCAACGGCATGGAAATAGACGGGCAATACGGCTACTACTTGATGGACGGCGATCCGTGGATCGTCGACTGCCTCGCGGGATTGCCGGATCTGTCGTTCCGCAAGCTCTAGCGATCGTGGCGACCCGGCAGCCGGATGTAAACGCGCAATAAAGTAGAGCCCGTCGCCGGAGGCGACGGGCTCTGTCGGTGTGCTCAAACTACGGTGCTGCCGTGAAGATCAGCGTGAAGCCACCGTTGATTTCTACCGAATTCAGCGGATTGATCATATACACACCGCCGACATCCTCGGTCTCATCTATCCTCAGATTGAGGAAACTGATGCCACCGACCGCGCCGCCGGCGGGACCGAAGCCGATGCGCGTCAGGTTGTTGTCGGCGTCGACTTCTTCGATGTAGTTGGAGAGCTGGATCAGCCCTCTATACAACTCCTCGCCTTCCGCGAACCAGCAATCCGTGAACTGCCAGTCAAAAACGCTTCCAACGAGGTCGCCGCCGGTTCCGAGCCAGGTGATCGACTCTTCGCCTTCGGCGAGAACGCCTTCGGGCGGTCCCAGCGTGAACGGGTCGCAAGGCGCCGCGGTCGGATTATTGGCCACGATCAGTTCGAGATCATCCAGCACATCGGCCGCGTTAACGAAGAACTCGTAAACGAACTCGAGCGTACCTCCGACCAGCGAAGCGACGCGCTCCCAATCTTCGGCCGTTTCGCTTTCCAGCAGGTCCGTAAACTCGCTCCAGCTATATGGAACGCCCGGCGCACCGCCTAAGCTCAGCTCGACGCCGACGCTGGAGATGCTCACCGTGATCGTCGGTAAAAGATCCGACACGATTTCGAACGCGCCACTGGTGGGCTCGTCGAACACGCTGGTGTTGATCGTCTCGGTAACATTGAGCATCACGGTACCGGCGAGCGTGGGCTCAACGGTACTGGCGACCGTGATCATCATCGTCGATGTCGGATCGGTCGTGTAGGACAGCAGCGTGACTTCATTCGTAGCGCTGACGCTCAGGTCGATGATGCCACGCAGGGTGTTGCCCAGGTCGACGGTGACCGTGCCGATGGAACCGACTGTTGCGGTCAGCGGGCCGCCACCGTAAGAGCCGACTTCGTAGTTATAACTCGGCAGGATAACGGGCGGAATATCCGGCGGATCCGGAATATCGCCGTCGTCGCCTCCGCTGCTGCCGCCGGTCGCGACGATCGACAGGACCGCCATTGCCGCAACCGGAATCATCAGTAGCATGCGCCACCCAGAAGCTTTGTTGCTGGTATTTGTCATGGCATGCCTCCTTTTCTAACAAAGCGGACTAGCAGATACGCCGTGACGGCGCCGAGTCCGATTGAGACAATGTCGAGCCAATCGAACGTGCCCGACACGAAATAGGCGGGTGTGGCTTCGAGTACGGGAATACCGTCGAACCATGCCGGCATGGCGTCGGCGATGCGTTCCGCGAACGATTCGTGCTGCCCGATCTCGAACAAACACTCGATCACAAACCAGGCAACACAGGTCACAGGCAACAGCCGTGGCCATGGCCACAGCACGGCCGCCGTAATCAGGATGAATGCCAGCGTGTGAACGAAGGTCGGCAGACGATCGCCGAGGGGGCCGAAGATCGCCGTCTCGCCGTCAGTCGCGAGCCAGCCCGGCAGGAAATACGCCGCGCCGCCACGATCGACGGCGTAAACGATGATCCCAATGATAAGTAACAGCGTTGCCAGCCAGAACAGCCGGACTTCGGAGCCAAATTTTCCACCGGCCATCATCACCGGTTCGATCCCAGTTTACCGCGGGGCGTACATCGCGCACCCGTCTATGCCACTCCATGATGGGCCCGTCGATCTAAACGGGCAATGCGGGTAATTACCTAACCGCGCGCCGCAGTTTGCCTGAGCCGGCTCAGGAAAGCGGACAGGATCAGCATGATGCCGACGGCCGCGGTCGTTGTCGCAGCGCCGACGACCGCTGGCGTTTCGGCCTGCTTGACCGCGATACCGGCGCTGGCCCAGCAGATTACGAGCACATAGGCGATATCACGACGCTGGAACAGCACCTGTGCCGCGATCGTCGCGGCGACCGCGAGCTTTATAATCGTCCAGGTCACGGCGTCGATACCAACATCATCCCAACCGAAAGCGTACTGCACGGCGCTCAGGTTCGCGATCGTCGCCACCGTTATCCATCCCGTATAAATGCTAAACGGCAGGTGTACGAGCCAGCGCTCGGCGCCGGGTGCGCTTGCATGCCCGATGTCGAGGCGCCGATAGATCAGCACCAGCGTTATCAGTATTGCGATCATCAACAACGCGGACAGGACGAGTTGATCGTAGTGCCACGCAACCAGCCACAGCGCATTGGCAATGCAGTTCGTCACGAACAACGGCGTAATGCCCGCCAGCGTTCGACTGGACCGTTGCGCGGGCAAGGCCTGATATATGACGAAAGCAGTCAGGCCAAGGTAGATCAGCCCCCAGATCGAGAAGACGTAGCTCGCCGGCACGAACAGCGACGGATATTTCGCGGATACCTCCCCGGTCGTCTGACCGCCCAACGGCAGCGAGCTGGCGAGGCCGTTGAATGCGATCACCAATACGAACGCGGCGATGTTGCCACCCCAGTCGAATACGCTGCGAGTCATGCTAATTCCTCAGGTTCTGCTTGCCGATCACGATACTAGCCTCTTCGCCATGGTGCTAACATCGCCGGACGAAAAACAAGGACCCTGGAGAATAGTCATGCCGCGCGCGATCCTCTTTCTGTTGTTTCTGTTTCACGGCCTGCTATCGACGACCGCATCGGCACAAGTGCCCCCGCCACCCGATGGAGCCGAATCGCTGTCCGCGAGCTACACCGGGACGAGCTATTCACCTTATGCCGGACGCGGGTTCCCGAGCCAAATCTACTGGGGCGACACCCACCTGCACACCGACCTCTCGATGGATGCCGGCGCGTTCGGCAACCGCCTCGGACTGGACGAAGCGTATCGCTTCGCACGCGGCGACGAAGTCACGTCTTCGACCGGTATTCGAGCCCGGCTGTCGCGTCCGCTCGACTGGCTCGTGATCGCGGACCACTCCGACAACATGGGCTTCTTCCCGGATATGCTGGCGGGCAAGCCGCATATCCTGAAAGACCCGACGGGCAAGGACTGGTACGACCGGGTCCAGGCCGGCGACGGCGTCGGCGTCGCGCTCGAGTTGATCGGCCTGTTCTCGCAGGGCCAGTTCCCGCCCGCTCTGATGTATACGCCCGATTCAGCGCCGTACAAGTCGGCATGGCAACGGACGGTCGCCGCAGCCGAACAATACAACGCCCCCGGGCAGTTCACGGCGTTCATCGGCTACGAATGGACCTCGCTGGTCCGCGGCGGAAATATGCATCGCGTCGTGATTTATCGCGACGGCGGCGACAAGGGCGGGCAGATGGTCCCCGCGACGACGGTCGAACCCGAGGGCAGCACGAATCCACGTTACCTGTGGAACTGGCTCGAAAGCTACGAAGCAAAAACGGGCGGCGACGTGCTCGCGATCGCGCACAACGGCAACCTGGCCAACGGCATCATGTTCCCGCTGAAAGCGCAGTTCGATGGCAAACGACTCGACGATGAATACGTCCAGGCCCGCTCGAAATGGGAGCCGCTGTACGAAGCCACGCAGATCAAGGGCGACGGCGAGACGCACCCATACCTGTCGCCGGACGACGAATTCGCCGATTACGAGACCTGGGCGATCGGTAATCTCGATGTCTCGGAGGCCAAGACCGACGACATGCTGGCGGGCGAGTACGCGCGCGAGGCCCTGAAGCGCGGCCTGGAGATCGAGAAGAAGCTCGGCATCAATCCCTACAAGTTCGGCATGATCGGTTCGACCGATAGCCATACGTCGCTGGCAACCGCGCAGGAAGACAACTTCTTCGGCAAGCACGCCGGCGCCGAACCGGGCCCGGGGCGCATGGATCATCCATTCATGAAGACCGAGAAGGGCACGATCTTCGGCTGGCAGCAGGTCGCGTCGGGACTCGCGGCCGTCTGGGCCACGGAGAACACGCGCGAGGCCATCTTCGATGCGATGGAGCGCAAGGAAGTCTTTGCGACGACCGGTTCGCGCATGGGCGTGCGCTTCTTCGGCGGCTGGAACTACACAGATCAGGACGCCAACAGCCGACAGCCCGCATTCGCCGGATACTCGAAAGGCGTGCCGATGGGCGGCGACCTGCCGGCGCGGCCCGACGATGCCGACGCGCCGACATTCATGGTGTACGCATTGCGTGACCCGATCGGCGCCAACCTCGATCGCGTGCAGATCATCAAGGGCTGGCTCGACGCCAAGGGGAATTCTCAGGAGAAGGTCTACGACGTTGTCTGGGCCGGTGACCGGAAGTTGAATGCGGAAGGCAAGCTGTCGCCAGTCGGCAATACGGTCGACGCGAAGAATGCGACGTGGACAAACACGATCGGCGCGCCCGAGCTCGGCACGGTGTGGCGCGACCCGGAGTTCGACCCCGAGCAGAAAGCGTTCTACTACGCCCGCGTACTCGAGATCCCGACGCCGCGCTGGTCGACCTATGACGCGTTCCGCTTCGGCATCGACATACCCGACGGCGCGCCCGTGGCGACGCAGGAGCGCGCGTATACGTCTCCGATCTGGTACACGGCTGAATGAGTCCGGTCGTGGGAATCTGCCGGCGAATCGCAATACTGTGCATAGCGATTCTGCTGGTTGGCTGCGACGAGAAGGAAGCCAACACGCTGTGCCTGCTAATTACCTATTGCGCGGAGGACAACCCGTTGACGTCCGGGCTGCATACCATCGAGTCGTCGGGGCGTGAGCGCGCATTCTATATCGAGGTACCCAGCGACCACGCGACGAGCGTCACCGCGAAGCCGGTGATCTTCGCGTACCACGGCACCGGCGGCGGTTATGAATTCTGGCTCGACGGCACTTACGACCTCGCGGATGCGGTCGGCGACGGCGCCATCCTCGTCTACATGCAGGCGACCGCAGACCAGAACGGCGTCAACCAATGGGATTTCTCCATCGACCTGCAGTATTTCGAAGACGTGCTGGGCCGACTGCGCCGTGGCATCGAGTTCGATCCGAAGCGGATATTCGTGACGGGTCACAGCAGCGGCGGCGGCATGGCGCACGACCTCGGCTGCAATTATGGCGATATCGTGCGCGGCATCGCGCCACATGCGGGAATTCTGAAGAGCTTCCAGTGCACGGGTTCGGTCGCCGTGCTGCAGACCCACAGCGAGAATGACACGCTCGTTCCGTGGGGGTCCGGTGAGACGGGACACCAGTTCTGGGTGGCCTATAACGGTTACCAACTCGACGTCTCCGGCCCGGGCGTGCATCCGAACTGTGTCGATCACTCACAGGGCGGCTCGCCGTATCCGATGCAGTGGTGCCTGCACAACGAAGGCATGGGTATCGGCGCGCATGACTGGCCGAGCTTCGCATCCGCCGCGACGTGGGAATTTTTCTCGAACCTGCCCGATGTCGAGCCGACGCCGGATCCACCTCCTGGCGGCGGCAACGTGACCTCGCAGCCGGACACGCTGATGTCGTTCACGCTCGAATTTCCGCAAGGTATCGGCGAAATCACGGAGGGCGCCTTGTCGATCTATCCAGCCGGCACCCAGCAACCGGTGGGCGGCGGGCCCGACTCGATCATCAATCGCAGTTTCGACCCGGGGAACGTCGGACCAGGCTCGGTGCAAAGCTACGAAGTACCGATCAAGTATGTGACCGAGACCTTTCCGGGCACCTACGCTTTTTCGGTCGTGATCTACGTCGCCGACGGCGGCAATCCGATCCCGTTTCCGGACAGGGACATGATCGTATTCAGAGACGTCGACGTCGTCGACCGCAACACGCCGGTCATCATCGACACGCCTTTGCTGATGGAACTCGTTTTTTAGACGCGGAGCGCCGACTGCCATGAGCACGGACAGCCACTTTGATCTCGCGATCGTCGGCGGCGGTATCGCCGGGCCCGCGCTCGCGGCAGCCGTCGCGAATGCCGGTTATCGTACGGTCCTGATCGAGCGCAGCTCCGAGCCACTCGATACGGCGCGCGGTGATCACCTGCAACCGATCAGCTGCGCGGCACTCGAAAGCTGGGGTGTGCTCGAGAAAATGTTCGCGCGCGGTGCGGAGAAGCGGCTCGGCTCGCGCTGGCAGATGCCCAACGGTGAGCTGGTGCTCGACGCCCGCATCGACGACCTGGAAATCCCGCACCCCTACTACTTGTACCTGAATCACGAACTGATCAGCGAGGTGCTGCTGGAGCACGCGGCGACGAATCCGAACTTCACCTTGTTGCGGCCGGCAACGGCGCGCATCGCACGAGATGCGACGGGACCCGGAGCGCATGCCCTGACCGTCGAGCGCGCCGGCGAGACGCTGTCGGTAAACGCGCAATGCATCGCCGTCGCGGACGGACGTTCGTCGCGCATCCGCAAAACCCTTGGTATCGAAGCACGCGTGCACAACTACGAGAATCCGTTGCTGACGATGTTCGCCGAACGTACGTTCGACGATCCGCGGAACGACGTGCATGTGTTTCTGACCGAGACCGGCATCGTCAGCGTCATTCCCCGAACCGGCGGCCAATGGAAGATCGGTTTCCCGGCAGCGCGGAAAGAACTGGGCCAATGGTCGGACGCCAGCCCGGCCGAGCGTGGCCGGCGGCTGACGGAGCTCGTACCCCGGCTGGACGGCATCGAACCGCACTCGGCCAGCGTCTATCCGGTCGCGATGGTCAACGCTGAAACCTGGATCGACGGCAACTGCGTATTGCTCGGCGACGCCTGCCACGCTCTGCATCCGGGACGCAGCCAGGGCATGAATGTCGCTCTGCGTAGCGTCGCGCATCTGGCAAAGACCCTGGCGGATGGAGGCTTCCCCGACGCCGATATAGCGGCACAGCTCAGCGCCTTCGAGGCCGCAATCAAGCCGCCGATCGATGCACGCCTCGAAGATAATCATGCGCGCGGGCTCGCCATGGACGGCATGAACGCTGCCAGCGTGGAGCGCATGCACAAAGCGATGGCGGCGCTGGCCGCCTCGCCTGAAAAGCGCCACGCTTACTGCATGGATGCGGCCGGTTACTGATCGCTCGAACGATGCCGGCGCAGCGCCTGAGAATGCGGCTCAGTGAGAAAAGATGGTAGCCTCAATAACGATTTTTCTCCGGGGAATAGATTCTGGTGTCGATTCGCGCACTGAGCTACGTACTCGTAACATCGATCGCCCTGTTTTCGGCGCCGGCAAGTGCGGGCAATTGCGACGCGTACTACCCGCTCGACGGTAATCTGAATGACGCGAGCGGCAACGGCCACGATGGCGAGTTGCTCGACAAGCAGAATGAACCAGCGACCGGCGCGCGCTACGAACCGGGTGTCGCGGGTCAGGCGCTGAGGGTGACAGGCAACAAGTTCGTCCGGACGCCGTTGAACCTGCAGACGACCGACTGCCCGAAAGTCACGGTGACCGCTTGGCTATTCTTCAAAGACCGCGACGCCGGGCCGCACACACTCTTCTCCACCGGCTACGGTATCGGTCCGCGCATCAACCGTTCCGGGGCATCGCTCACGGCTTACGGCTCGTCGAACAACATCAAGGTGAGCAATGCGGCGCAACCGGGCGTCTGGCTGTTCGTAGCTGGCACCTGGGACTACGAGAACGGTGTCCATCGCATTTACTGGAACAACCGCTACAAGGAGGAACCGCTCGGCACCGGTAAACGGCCACCGCAGGAGTATTTCTGGATCGGAGCCGACGGATATCTGGGTTCCATCCATTACATTTCCGAAAACGTGCTGATCGACGACGTGCGCGTATACGGGCGCATACTGGCGCCGATCGAAATCGCAAATGCCCAACGCATGTTTGCGCCACGCACAATCGCGCCGGCTCCGATAGAACAGTCGGCGAAAACCTTTACGGCCGGTCGGTCATGCGATGCCCATTACCCGATGGACGGCGGCCTGAATGACGTGTCCGGCAATGGCTACAACGGCGTGGCGATCGACACGGACGGTAACCCGGCCAACGGTGAGCCCAACTTCGTGCAGGGTAAACACGGGCTGGCGATGCAACTCGATGGCGCGTCGGCGATGGTGTCGCCGCTGGACCTGCATTTCAGCTTGTGCCCGCGGGTCACGATCACCGCCTGGGTATATTTCGAAGACGAGCCGACCAATAGCCGCACGATCATGTCCACGGGTTACGGCGCCGGACCCCGGTTCGACGCGGGCGGAAGTACCCTGCACGCGCGCGGCGGTTCGAAATCGGTCAGGCAAAAGAACTTTTTCGCACAGGGGGAATGGGCGTTCGTTGTAGGCCAATGGGACTACCCCGCCGGCATTCATCGGATCATTACGCCCAACGGGACTATCGAGGCACCGCTCGGCGACTACGCCCGTCCACCCCAACCGGGCTTTTGGCTGGGCGCATATGCCTACAACCAGTCGATGCTGTCGCCCGCACACAATATGCGCATCGACGACGTCCGGGTTTACGGGCAAATCCTGGACGAGCAAGCGATTGCTGCGGTGGCGACGAATGCGCCGACTAACAAGTACGCGTTGCCGGGTGGCACCTGGGGCGGAGGACAACCGGACTTCCCAACCTCGGTGAAGGACGTCAGCACCATCGGCACGGTCGGCGGTGCCAGCGCCATCGGCGGCAGCGCGATCGGAGCCACCGGCGCGCTCGGCGCCGGTGGCGAAGAACCGGCCTCGGAACCGCGCACGATCGCCGAGATGGAGGAAGCGCTGCTCGAGACGCAAGCCGTCAGTGCCGGAGCGGTCGATCCCGACCTGCAAAAGACGACCGAGGGTCCTGGCGACGTGCTGCAACGAGATATCGAGACAGCACAGGAGGCCGGCTTCGAAGAATACCAGCGGCAGCAAAACGAAGAATTCGAGAATAATTTCGGGCCGCGCGATCGCGCCCAGGTCACGGTCGCCACACATCAAGGCGCGGGCAAGGTCAGCTTCGCCGCCAGGCCCTTTGAAATTTTAGCGGGGCCGGCCAACCCGCCGATGAGCGGTGCCAGCTCCGCCTCCTGGCGGCCGGTCATCAAGGATCTGCAGGAACTGCTGCGCCTGAAAAACACAAACTCATACCTGGTCGTCACGAAAGACGGGCGCATTGCGATAACGGGCCAGACGAATGGGCGACACACGACTATCGTCAACGAGATCAATGCAATCGCCGCTAACGGTCGCCCGATCGACCTGATTACGGAAGACGGCAACGGATACATCATCATCTCCGGCACCGAGGTGAAGTCGAGCAACGCCCCGGGCGGCGCCGTCGCGTGGGCGGAACAGCAGTTGCGCCTGCGAGCGCAAATTACTGCCTTGGCACTGCTCGGCGATGGCGCGTGGATTGGAGTATCGACACGGGGCGTCACGGCAGGGGGTATGCACGCGAATCACTACGGTGGAGAAGTACGCGACAAAGCCGCTCAGCTCTTTGGAAGCGGCGAAAGGATCGAAGACATCGGTGCCACCTGGAGTATCGATAGCGGTGTGACCACCGGGTCGTGGGCGATCGCGACAGACAAGCAGATATATTTCCAGAACGACTCGGACTGCGATAACCATGAGGGTTTCGGCCTGAATGCGTCAATCAAGATGTCGAGAGACTGGAATTGCCGCGTACCGGTTCCACCGTGTCCCAGCAACCGCCCAGCGTGGACGTTCAGCGACATGGCGTCACCCTCGAACGACGACGTCTGGGACATCAACGTACTGGTAACGATCGGCGTCGCCGACTACGACGGCGAAGAAAAAGAGCGGATCGACTGCTGGCTGGAGGAATCCTATCAACAGGTCGAAGCCCTCTACGACCGCTCACCCGCAATGCGTATTCACGTGAGAACACGGCGAGTGGAAGAATATGGCGGACGCAGATTGTCCCGTGTCGAATTCGACAGCAGCGGAGACTACAGGCAATACATGGAAAGCAACTTCGATATCGTAGCGCCGACTAAGACCTCAGGATATTTTCAGGTCGTCCTCGTCGATGAAATGTGCATTGGCGAGGAAGACGGGCAGCCCAATTGTGGTGTTGCGGGGCGTGCCACCTTTCCTCACGATGTCGAACCGTTCAGTCGCAAGTACGGGATCATGATGGAATACGCCCCCAGCGATCAGGGCCTGATGGCCCACGAATTCGGGCATTATCTAGGCCTGAAGCACACGTTCGAGCCCTACGGCATTACCACAAATACGTGCAACAAGGACTACGACGCCAACTGGCTCAAGGTGAAAGATCGCTACTGTCGCTCTTGTCTGAGCGGCATGGATCTTGAGAATGATCGGTGTGCTGGTCAGTACAACGTCATGGACTATTGCTCGAATCCCCAGCCGCCGCAGCAGGTCTATGTCAACGACTGCCAGGAACGCCGCGCCGCCGGCACCCGGGATGGCTACATGGATAGCGATGGCCGGACGAAGTACAAGAAGATGAAGGGTAGCCGTTGAGGTAGAACGCGCGATGAGGATTCCCGGACCGTTCGACATACAGCGGGTGCAGGAGCTCGTCTGGCCGCATCGCGAGTTGAATTTCGTCCTGCTGGACGATGCGACGCCTGAGGAATTCGCCAAGACCCGTGTCTCGCAGGACGAGCGCTTCGTCAACGTCGCCGACGGCACGTTGATCATGTCGTTTCACAGCTTCATCGTCCGCACGCCGCGCGGCAACCTGCTGGTCGACACCTGCGTCGGCAACCATAAGAATTACCCGACGCTGGCCGAATGGCATCAGCAGGAGTTTCCCTATCTCGAGCGTCTCGGCCAGGCCGGCCTGACACCGGACGATATCGACTTCGTCTGCTGCACGCACCTGCACGGCGATCACGTCGGCTGGAACACACAACTCGACAACGGTCGCTGGATGCCGACGTTCAGGAATGCCCGCTACCTGATGGCGGCGGACGAGCTCAATTTCTGGGAGAACTTTCACGCGACGGAGCCGGACAACATGTATCAGCATGTCTGGCGCGAGAGCCTGTTGCCGGTCATCGAGCATGGTTGCGTCGATCGTGTGGCGAGCGACCACGAGATACTGCCCGGCATCCGCTTGCGCCCGGCACCCGGTCACACGCCGGGTAATGTCGTCATCGAACTGGAAGACGCCAGCCAGCGCGCCATCATGAGCGGCGACGTCGTTCACCACCCGGTGCAAATCGAGCGCCCGGACTGGTCGAGTCAGTTCGACGGCGACCCGGACATGGCGCGCACGACCCGTCTGCAGCTACTGGAGCGAATCGCCGACACCGACACCGAGTTGCTCGGCGCCCACTTCGCCGGGCCGACGGCACTGCGCGTCGTCAGCCACGCGGAAGGATTCGACTATCGGGCCTGATCGTCGCCGGGCGAACTGTCTACTTTTCCAATTCCTCGTCGAGCTGACGCTTGCGATCGGCGCCGAGGTCCTCGACCTCTTTGGCACGATCCAGCGTGCTCGTCATGTCGCCGAACGCAGACTCCTCGAGCGCCTGCCGCTTCTCCGCTTCAGTCTTCGCAGGGCGATCTTCGCCGTCGCTGCATCCGAACAGCAGTACCAGTAAGGACATCAGCGTGACCGGCACGCCCAAGTGCCTGGCTCGGTTCACGACTCCGCCCCGGCGCGCGCGATCTGCGCATCCGCCACCGGCCGCATCAACTCGACCGCAGTGGCATCGTTCGGCGGCAGTTCAGCGTCGGATTCGCCGAGCGGCTCTGCGCGGCGGCCCCAGCGAATCAGCGCCGCACCGCGACTCAGGCCCGCGCCGAATGCGGGTGTCAGGATCAGGCTGCCCGGTTCGATGCGGCCGCGCTGCAGCGCCTCCGACAGCGCGATCGGGATCGAAGCCGCCGAGGTATTGCCGTAGCGATCAACATTGGTGAACACCTTCTCCGGTTCGACGCCCAGCTTGTGCCCGACGGCCTGGATGATGCGCAGGTTCGCCTGGTGCGGGATCACGATGTCGACATCGTCGATGGTCTTGCCGGTCTCCTCGAGGACGTTGTTGGACGACAGCATCATGCCGAGCGTCGCGCGCTTGAAGATCTCGCGGCCGTCGAAGTTGAACGTCAGCTCGAGCATGTCGTGCTGCATGCGATCGATCGCCGTGCCAAAGTTGTCGACCATCAGCGCGCCGGCCGCGGCGCCGTTGTTGCCGATGTCGACGGCCAACACGCCCTCGTCGCCGTCACCCTGCTCCATGATCACGGCGCCCGAGCCATCCCCGAACAACACGCCGGTGTTGCGGTCGGTCCAGTCCAGGTACCAGCTCAACCGTTCGGCAGCCACGAGCAATACGCACTTGCTGACGCCGGTCGCGATCAGGCCATTGGCGAGCGCGAGTCCATAGACGAAGCCGCTGCAACCCACGTTCAGATCCATCGCGGCAACGTCTTTTATACCCAACTTTTTCTGCACGATCGAAGCGGTGCTCGGCACGAGCAGTTCAGGACTAACGCTTGCGAAGATGATTGCGTCGACGTCGTTCGGTTCCTTGCCGGCTGCCGCGATTGCGCGGGAAGCCGCGACCCGGGCGAGCTCGCTGCTGCCGACGTGTGATACGTGACGCTGACTGATACCAGTTCGCTCGACGATCCACTCGTCGTCGGTATCGAGTATCGTCGCGATGTCGTCATTGGTCATGACGGCCGGTGGTGCACAATGGCCCCAACCCGTGATGATTGCTGGCATCAGGCGGCTCCCCCTTCGTAAAAACAGGTTACCATCAATCCCGGACGCAAAGCCAAGCGGCGGAGCGTCAGCGCGACAAATATCTTCGCGCCTCCACCGCGCCGCCGAACAGCCCGAATACCAGTACCGTCACCACGAATACCATAATCGCGAACGCGACTGCTGCTTCGTTGGAAAAACCTTCGAACAAGATTATCGCCGCCAGCTCCCGCAGCCCGACTCCCGATACGCTGACCGGTATCATCGCGGCAAGAATCAGGCCCGACCGGATCCAGCCCATCGTAACGAACGACATATTCATACCCATCGACAGGGCTATCGTCAAAAACGCCAGGACACTCACCAAATGGATGAGCACCGAGAGCGCGAAAACAACGAGCAGCGTCTGTTTCGGCAGCGCCCGAGTGAGCTGAATGGCGTCCCGGATACGACTCAGCGCCCGGCCCAGGCGACCTTCCCGGTCGACAGAAAGTGAAACCGGCAAAGACACGTGACCCATCAGCAGCAGCAAGAGCAAAGTCGTGGCCAGCACTCCGGCAAGCATGACCAAGGCGAGCCAGGCCATGCCCTGCGGCTCTTCCAACCACCAGAACATGAGGCCAACGAGGCACAGGGTCAGCGTGGCGACGACCCGCTCGGAGAACAAAGTAACGGCCGTCACAGCGTGCTCTCCGTTGCCGCCCGACATCTTGTAAAAACGAACGGCAATGCCGGTCACATTCCCGCCGGGCAGAAATAGTCCATAGAAACGCGTAGCGGCATTGATGGAGAAGAGGTCCGTGGTCGAGAAATCCACACCCAGCGCTTGCACCACGAGCCTCAACCTTACGGCGATCAACCACTGCGACAGCAGACTGAAGCCAAGAGCCACGAGCAGATACTCTGGACGAGCGGTCCGCATGACCGCGACGACGTCAGAAAAAGGAACGACCAAAAAAAGACAGCCGAGAATGATCGCAGCCAACAGGTAGCGCAAGACCGTTCGCCTCACCCCCTTTTTTCGTTCGCCCACTTTCGGGTCATCGGGCCGCGCGCTTTCGCCGCGGGCGCTGCCGGTCGCGGAGTCCGTCACCGCCGGATCGCCCCATCGTCGCGAATCGACGAAAAATCTCGCCGCGGTGTGCGCCAATCCGCGCCGTAGCGAAACTGCAGGTAGTCGGAAGATCGAGCCGGTATTAACCAGTCGTCATCGGAAAACTCGATGGACCGAAAGTCACTGAAGAACTCCGCGGGGACGCGCCAGTCGATCGTGTGACAGCCGGCGGTGATACTGGCCCGGAAAGCAACGCTCTGCATTTTCCCCCGCGCTCGGACGGGCAACACTCCCAGCATGCTGGTCAACAAGCGCTTGCCCAGCGACACCGGGTGAGTCGGCCACACGGGCCTGATCGATGATTTCTGGGCTTTAGCCGCCGCGACCCACCAGAGGATGCGGACGGTCTTACTGACGAAACCAACGTGCAAGGGATAAATCGCGCGCCGCGCTTCCCCGCCATCGACGGCGTAGATGGAGACATTGATGGGAACACCATCTCTCTCCAGTATCAGCTTGTCCTCCAGCAAGTAGATATCGTAGTTCTCGCGATGCAGATCCCGCCACACGGGCTGCATATCTCGCTCGG
>JBLYYV010000108.1:0-9186 GCA_048550095.1 Gammaproteobacteria bacterium | reverse complement strand
TCATGCCCGTGGTCATGCGAGTGGCTGTGCGACCCGTCGGAGTGGTGGTCGCCGTGGGGCACGGGCGAATCGAAGGTATGCATGTACTTCGGACGCCGCTTCGGCTTCGGTTCCTCGGAGTTCCGCCAGCCGCCGCCCTTCAGGTGGAAACTCGGCGCCGACAGCAGCTTCTTCAGCCCCGCCACGCCGCATTCCGGGCAATCGGCCAACGGCGCATCATTGAGTTTCTGCAGTTCGTCGAAGCGATGCCCGCAGCGCTCGCATTGGTAGGAAAAGATCGGCATAGCGCGATACTAGCATCCGGCCGGCGTGGGCGCGCCGAGTTATGATGCACGGATGGAAGCGCCCCACTACATCGAACCGCTGTATCGCCCCCCTTCCGAGGCAAACTCGCTGATCCTGCAGGTTACGAACGGCTGCTCGTGGAACCGCTGCACTTTCTGCGAGATGTACACGCAACCGCAAAAGAAATTCCGCTTCAAACCGCACGAGGAGTTCGATCGGGAACTCGCAGCGATCGCGGCGACGGGTATGCCCGTGAGACGCATCTTCCTGGCTGACGGCGACGCGATGACCCTGTCTTTTCGTCGGCTGCGACAGGTCATGGATAGCATCAATCGGCACCTGCCAGACGTGCAGCGCGTCGCATCGTATTGCCTGCCCCGCAACCTGCGCCACAAAACGGTCGAAGAGCTCGCGGAGCTGCGCGACATGGGCCTGTCGCTGTTCTATGTCGGCTGCGAGTCCGGCGACGACCTGGTGCTCGAACGCGTCAGCAAGGGCGAGACATTCGACTCCTCACTGACGGCACTGCGCAAGATCAAGGCGGCGGGCGCGAAGAGCTCGGTCATGATCCTGAACGGCATGGGCGGGAAACGCTACAGCGAGCAACACGCCCGTCACTCGGCGCAGCTGATGAGCGAGGCGCAACCGGAGTATCTGTCGACGCTCGTCGTCAGCTTCCCCCTGGGCGTGGACCGCTACCAGGCTGGCTTCAACGGAGAGTTCGAGCCGCTCGACCAGGCGGAGCTTTTTCAGGAAATGCTCTGGCTGCTGGAAGGTCTGCAACTCGACAACACGATCTTCCGCAGCGATCACGCATCCAACTACCTGGTGCTCAAAGGCACGCTGGGCAAGGACAAAGACAAGCTGCTCGACACCGTAAGAGCGGCTCTCGACCGACCGGGCAGCGTGCCATTACGTCCCGAGTGGGCCCGCGGCCTCTGACCGCACCGAACGGGCCCGGAATGGCGAACTAGTTCGAATCGCTGACCTGATCCGTGGGGTAGCCGTTAGCCTGCCATTGCTGCATATGACCCTCCAGATCCCTGACGTTGCTGAAGCCGGCTGTGGCCAGTGCGGTCTCGGCGATACCCGCCCGCTTGCCGCTGCGGCAATAGACGACGACTTCCATGTCCTGGTAAGGCGCAAACTCGTCGATGCGATCCGGCAGCAGATCATGCGGAATATTGATCGCGCCCGGCACGTGTCCCTCCGCGTATTCCTCGGGCGTGCGCACGTCGAAAATGGCCGGCGCAGTGCCGTTGCCGATGCGACCGGACAGCTCGGCAGCCGTGATCGTCGCCGTGGCTTCTTCCTTGCCGCACGCCGACAGCACCAGCGCCAGGCAGACCAGCAGCGCGAAACCGGATACGCGTTGCAATGCTCGCGTACTCATAGCAATCACTCCTTGACTAATTCGACAGGGCGACACTTTCGCGCAGTATTCGGCAAAAGGAAAGCGCCTGCCAATCAGCCGGCGAACGGGATCGGCTTTGCCAGGTCGAAGCTGTCGCCGTATTCAGCGATGTGGACCGGTGCAGCATACCGCTCTTTGACGAGATCACGAAGCGCTTGTTGCGCGCGCTTCTCGCCATGGACGAGTACCAGCGGCGGTCGACCATGGAACTGGTCGTACCAGTTCAGCAGCGCTTCCTGCCCCGCATGCGCGGATAATCCGCCGACGGTGTGAACCTTCGCGGCGACCTGAAATGTCTCGCCGAACAGCCGGATCCGTTTCGCCCCATCGACCAGCAACCGACCCGGCGTACCCTGCGCCTGGTAGCCGACGATGATGAGGTGACTCTCCTTGCGCCAGACGTTGCGCTTCAGGTGATGCACGATTCGCCCGCCGGTGCACATGCCGCTGCCTGCAATGATGATGGCGCCGGACTGGATTTCGTTGATCGCCATCGACTGGCTCGCCGTGCGCGTAAACGTCAGGTTGGGCAGCAATGACTCCATCGGCTTCTTGCCCCAAACCTGGCGCGCCGCGGAATCGAACAACCGTTCGTGCGTGGCATAGATGTGCGTTGCTCGAATCGCGAGCGGACTGTCGAGAAACACCCGCCAGTCCGATAATCCGTTGTCCTCGAAGTTCTGCACCATCCAGTACAACAGCATCTGGCTGCGCCCCACCGCGAATGCCGGAATCAATATGTTGCCCTTCGCGTTGCGCGTCTCGTCGGCGATTCCACGAACCTCCTCCGCCGTGGCTTCCCAGCTGCGGTGATCGCGATCGCCGTACGTGGACTCCATCAGTACCAGGTCGGCGTCGTGCACGATCTTGGGGTCGCGCAGGATGGGCGCGCCCTTGTGACCCAGGTCGCCGCTGAATACGAGCTTGCGTTCCTCGCTCCCTTCCGTGAGCCACACCTCGACGACGCAGGACCCGAGGATATGCCCCGCATCACGAAAACGGATGATCACCGACGGCAGGATGCGCACCTTGCGGTCATACGGCACCGATTTGAACTGACGCATGCCGGCGACCGCCTCGTCGGCGGTATAGAGCGGCTCGACGGTCGGCAGGCCTTTGCGCCGGCGACGCCGGTTCTCGCGCTCCGCATCGTGTTCCTGAATAAAGCCGGCGTCCTTGAGCATGATGTCGCACAGGGCGCGCGTTGCCGTATGTGCAAAGACGCTGCCGGAGAACCCGCCCTTGATCAGAAGCGGAATGCGGCCGCTATGATCGATGTGCGCATGACTGAGCACAACAGCATCGATGCGTGCCGGATCGAATGGGAACGGCGCTTTATTCAGCTCGTCGGCCTTGCGACTGCCCTGAATCAACCCGCAGTCGAGCAAGATCTTGAAGTCACCCGCTTCGAGCAGATGACAGGAGCCCGTCACGTGGCCGGCGGCGCCGATCGTTGTCAGTTTCATCGCAATGAACCTCCCTGTCGCGAACCGCGCGCTTAGCGTTCCGCCAGAAACAAACCCACGGCGACCAGGAGCGGCGTCACCAGGCAGATGATCGTATTCAGGGCCATGAAGGGCTTGAGTCGATCGATGTCACTTCCATACCGCCGCGCGCCGACGAATACGGGCAGCGCCAGCGCGAATCCCGCCAGTCCGACGGCTGCCTGCGGTGGCAGCGAGCCCATGCCGATCGACGCGACCAGCGATGCGGCGCCCAATATTGCGAACCCGAGGTACACATAGCTCGACCGGCGCGCGCCGATCGCGATCGGCAGCGTGTTGCGGCCCACGGCCCGGTCTGCGTCGAGATCCGGGAACTGGTTCAGTAGCAACAGGTTGCTCACGAGGAAGAAAGGAATCAGCGATGCCGCGAACGCGGTTGTCGTGAATTCCCCGACCGTGACCCACGCAGTCCCATTGACCATCAGCGTGCCGAATCCAAGACCGGGCGCCACCAGACAGATAATCGGATGATGCACGACCCAGGTCGAGTAAAAAGCGACCAGCAGCACACCCACCAGCCCGATCGGCAGCAGGGACGGTCCGTGCTCCAGCAGGAACCAGGCGCCGATTACCACGACCGTCGACAGGCTCAGCATGGCCATGATCAACGTGGGCCTGGCGAGTTCCGGATGCGCCGGCAACGTGCCGCTGCCGCCACTGAAAGGGGTGCGGATGGTGCGCAGGTCGAGGCCATTGCGAAAATCCACATACTCGTTGAACGCATTGACCGCGATGCTCGCCGCGATCGCACCGATCAGCGCGAGCCAGGCGCTCTGGACGTCAATGACCTGTCCGCCATAACCTGCCGCCGCCACGGCCAGCAATACGCAGATCGGGGTCAGCGGCAAAAATGGAAGTCGCATTGTTCCTAGGAGTCCGAGCATATCTTTAGTCAGTCATCAATCCACGCGCATCGGCTGCCAAACATTCAAGGCCGGATGTCGAATAAATGAGGATACACCGACCCGGCCGGGACCGGCATCACCACCCCTTTTAATTTCCGCGAAAGCATACGATACTGGCCGCGGGAATAGTAAACGCAAAGGAGGTGATCGAGATGTCTAGTGAGATTAACCAGGTGTCCATGCAACCTTCGCGTCTCGTCCAGGCGGTGAAACAAACCTCACTGTAGGAAGAGGCGTCCGGATCGCTCAATCGATCCAGAGGTTAGGAACACCTGATCTCGCAGAGAGGGTCGCCGGTGGCGGCCCTCTCCTTATATTCCGGGCTCCCTGCCACACAGATGACGAACATTCGCTACCCGCTGGATTCGCCGCAGTCATGTCTAAAACTTTTTCAATCATCGCCCTGATCGCCTGGTCCGCCCTGGCCCTGGCCGCAGACGTCGGCTACTCCGGCGCGAAGCTTCACGTGACCGTGGAGAACCTGAAGAACGACAAGGGGCAGGTCGTCATCGCGATCTTCTCGAATAAGAAGGACTATCTGAAGAAACCGGTTGGCGAAGCCGCCGTCGCGATCAGCGAGGATCTCACCAGCGAAACCGAGTTCGGCAACCTGCCGGCCGGCACGTATGCCATTGCCGCCTACCACGACAAGAACAAGAACGGAGACCTGGATACGCTGGTCGTCGTGCCGAAGGAAGATTACGGCTTTTCGAACGACGCCCGCAGCCTGTTCGGCCCACCGAGCTTCAAGAAAGCGGCATTCGAATTCAACGGCAGCGAAGACCTGTACATTACGATCCGCGCCAAATAGGCGCGACAGAATACTCCGAATCCGAGGACACATTGATGATTCGCCCCATCGAAACTTTTCTCAGACGCCTGATTGTCGCCGGCGCCCTGTCGGCGCTGCCGCTGTTCGCCGCAGCCACGGATATCGTGGATAGCGCCGGCGCACAGAACTACGAGCGATTCTGCGCGGCCTGTCACGGCGAGGAAGGCAAAGGCGACGGCCCGGTCTCGCCCGCTCTCGTCGGCGGCGCGATGGACCTGACGCTGATCGCGGAGCGCCGCGGCGGCGAGTTTCCCCGCGACATGATCCGCAACGCGATCGACGGGCGGTTTCGAATCGATGCGCACGGCAGCGCATCGATGCCGGTCTGGGGTTACGAGTTCTACGTGACCGAGGGCGCCGGCAACTTCTCCGACGAGAACGTGGACGTCATTCTCGACCGGCTCGTCGACCACCTCGAGTCGATTCAGGCGCATTAGGGGCCGAATGGGGTCAGATCTGAAGATCTGACCCCCATCATCTTTGACTGAACGCTCAGTCGGGGCCGAATGGGGTCAGATCTGAAGATCTGACCCCGATCATCTTTGACTGAATGCTCAGTCGTCCAGCCGGCTCACCGCGATTCGATAGAGCGCGAACGCGACGCCGGCGATCACCAGCAACCCGACGACACCGCCCTGACGTACCGACTCAGGCACGGAAAACACGTCCGCATTTCCGGTCAGGACGATCGGCACGGCCATCAGTATGCCGATCAGCGCCTCCCCGGTAATGAGCCCGGCCGCGAACAACATGCCATGCCGCAGACTGTGCTCATCGCTGGACGGATTGCGGCCAGCGAAATGCGCGATCAGCCCGCCGGCGAAGATCGGCACGGCGAGTTCGAGCGGCAGATAAATGCCGACGGCTACAGCGAGCACAGGCGCGCGAACGCTCGCGCCCCGCGCCTTCAGCACTTCGTCGATAACGATGATGACCACGCCGATACCCGCGCCGATCGCGACCATGCCCCACGGCAAGCCACCCGCAAACACGCCCTGCGCGACCGAAGCCATCAGCGTCGCTTGAGGCGCGAGCAACGAATTCGGCTTGTCAGCCGTCGGCACGCCAATGCCGTAGGCCTCCAGCAATAAATTGAGGATAGGCGCCATCACCAGTACGGCGGACACGACGCCGACGCACTGCATGACCTGCTGCTTCCAAGGCGTCGCGCCGAGGATATAGCCGGCCTTCAGGTCCTGCAGGTTGTCGCCGGCGATCGCAGCGGCGCAACAGACCACGGCGCCGATCATCAGGGCCGCGGCAGGCCCGGTCCCCACGGGCCCCATCAGCCACAGCAACAACAACGATGAAAACAGGATCGTCGCGATCGTGATCCCGGAGATCGGGTTGTTCGACGAGCCGACGAGACCGGCCATGTAAGCGGCCACGGCCGAGAACAAAAACCCCGTCACCACCATGATGATCGTCATCACGAAACTGATCGATACGCTATCGACGATCTGGTTATAGAGAAAGAACAGCGGCACGACGAACGCCGCGATACCGATCAGCACGATCTGCATCGGCGTATCGCGATCGGTATGCGCGACCGCGGCGTCGCCACCGCGCCGGTATTCATGCAGCCCGCTGGCGATACCCGAAGCGAGCGAGCCACGCATCGAGATCAACGCCCAGATGCCGCCGACCAGCATCGCGCCGACGCCGAGATAGCGGATCTTCGACGTCCAGATTGCGAACGCCAGGTCCGTCGCGTTCGCGCCGGCCTCGAACTGCGCAAGCAATGCCGGGTCGTCCGCGAGGAAAAAGCTGCTGTAGATGGGGATCGCGATATACCAGGAGAGGCAGCCGCCGATGAATACGAGCGTCGCGATATTCAGGCCGACGATAAACCCGACACTGAGCAGAGCCGGCGAAAGATTCGTGCCGATATACGCGATGGCTGACTGTCCGGCATAGGTCGCCGACTGCGCGACGCCCGGCCAGATGCGCAACCCGGTCTCGGCAAACTTGACGAACCCGCCGGTCAGCGCCGCGAGCCCGAGAAACTTCAAACCCTTGCCGGGATTCTCGCCGACCTTCAGGACCTCGGCAGTCGCGGTACCCTCCGGAAACTTCAATTGCTGCTCGACGATCAGCGAGCGTCGTAACGGTACCGTGAACAGCACACCGAGCAGACCGCCAAGTCCGGCGATCATGCAGACCCACCAGTAATCGAAGATCTGCCAATACCCGAGAATGATCAGAGCCGGCAGCGTGAAAATCACGCCGGCCGCGAGCGACTCGCCGGCCGACGCCGCCGTCTGCACGATATTGTTCTCGAGGATATTCGACTCACGAAACAGCCGCAGAATGCCCATGGAGATCACAGCCGCTGGAATCGACGCCGACACGGTCATGCCGGCGAACAAGCCGAGGTACGCGTTTGCCCCCGCCAACACGATCGACAACACAACGCCAAGCACGATCGCTTTGACCGTCAGCTGCGGCAACACCGTATCCCCTGACATGATCACCCTCCCCTGTGGCTCGCCCGATTGTGCTACGAAGCTGACACGACCGCCACAGAGGTTTAGCAGGGGAGAATGCTGCGCGAGCTAGACTGTCGAGCCGATGACCAGCTTATGAGGTGATCGAGGATCTTGCGTCTTTCGGGACCGTGCGCGGCATGGACGCCGCGCTCGAGCCTACAGGGATGTATTCACGGCGTGTCCCGAGAGACGCAAGATCCTCGATTACCGGGTGCGGAGATGATTCCTGAATCAATCTTGCTCGACCGCTTGCGCCTTTCGAAATGATCGCGGGGCGGCGCGACCGGGCGCAACGACTCGAACGATCAAAGCCACCACCAACAAAACGGCCTGATACGCCCCGGCCATCACGAACGGCGCCCAAGGCCCCCACTCATCGAACGCGATGCCACCCCACTTCGTGAACACGAGTATCCCGACGGCACCGCACATCCCGAACATGGCCAGCACGCTGCCGCGCTCGGCAACCTTTGCCTCCTGGCCGACCAGGCTCAGCGATGCTTTCATCATGAAACTGGAGCCGAGTGAAATCACGATGAAATACGGCACCATCGCGAAATCGAGCGGCGACGTGATGACCGCCATCGAAGAATATCCGACGGTTGCGAAACACAATGCGACGATCATCGCGCTCAGGCGGTTCACGCGATCGATGAACCAGCCGAAGAGCGGCGCGGTAATCATGCTGACGCCGTTCATGATGATGAGCATCAGCCCGAAACGCGCCATCGCCTGCCCCGGGTTCAGGCCCTGCTTGAACCCGTCCTGGATTGCCCACAACGAAAAGAACAACCCCTTGATGACGAGATCCGAACGCGCCGCGAACGAGCAGGCATAAGCGAGGGCGATACGCGGGTTGCCGGCCGCTCGGAAGCCACTCTTCAAAAGCGTGCTGGTTGGCAGCCGCTCGTGCCGCGCGACCGGCGTGCCGGGCGCCAACCCGAAGTGCGCGACGAACACCGTAACGACGCACATCAGTGCCGCGAACAGATACATCGCCTTGCCGCCGGTGATCGCATCGTACCCCTGACCGCCGAGCAAAGCGGGGATGCGGGCGATGAAACCCGCGACGAAGATCGTACCCAGCGTGTTGAAGATGCTCGTCACGCCGACCATCAGGCCGCGTGAATCCTCGCGCGGATAATCACTGGTCAGCGTGGCCATGGTGCCGGCCGTCGCCGCCATGCCCACCGCGAAGATCAGGCGAAACGCCAGCAATTCATCGGCCGTCGTCGCGAAGGGCGCCAACGCGAAACCGGTGCCGACGAGCAACATGCCGAGGATATAGACGGGGCGACGCCCGATACGGTCCGCCAGAATGCCGAACGGGTTGAACAGCAGTATCGCGACAATCTCGACCCAGAACGAGATTTCACCGGACACCGTGCCCTGTTGTCCGCGCGGAATATTCAGATGCTCGGTCAGCAGGTACCCCTGCAGTATGCTGGCGCCGCTCAGCATCGCGACCGTGACGAATGCGGTCCAGAACTTCGTGATGACGTTGACACGCGTGATGCCCGGCGCCAGCCAGATCGGACCGATTTTCGCGCTGGAATCTTTAACGTTCATGTCTGGACGTCCGCGGCGCCTACCCAGGCGGCGGCATCTTGACCACGGTCTCCACGAAACCCTTCAGGTTCTCCATCCTGTCTATCCACGCCTTCAGGTTCGGCATCTCCGTCATGTCGATTTGGCGCGTCAGCTTCGTGATCAGATATGGCGCGATCGCGAAGTCCACGACCGACAGTTCACCGCG
>JBLYYV010000107.1:0-5396 GCA_048550095.1 Gammaproteobacteria bacterium | reverse complement strand
TCTTTTTTGGTGCCGCGGGCTGGCCCCCTTTTGTTGCCAATGCCCCCCGGCGGGTAGCCGCGGCGGCGCATACCGGCGACCGTCGGCATGCGCGGGTCGTCCCAGCCGTCGACGATGCCTTCCGCAATCATCATGGCCAGCTTGCGCTTGCTGGTGATCGTGTACGCGAGATTCAGCCGTGAGAACTCGATCTGCCGCGGCTTGGACGGCAGGTCGAGGTTATCGACACACCAGTCGTATAGCGGCCGGTGATCCTCGAATTCCAGCGTGCACAACGAATGCGTGATGCACTCGAGCGCGTCCGACAACGGATGCGCGAAGTCGTACATCGGATAGATGTTCCACGCGTCGCCCGTGCGCTGATGCGCGACCTTGCGAATTCGATACAGCGCCGGGTCGCGCATGTTCATGTTCGGCGAGGCCATGTCGATCTTCGCGCGCAGCACCAGCTGGCCGTCTTCGAACTCACCCGCTCGCATGCGGCGCAACAGGTCGAGACTTTCTTCGGCCGGCCGGTCGCGCCAGGGGCTATCGATGCCGGGCTCGGTCAGGGTGCCGCGCGATTCGCGAATCTGTTCAGCGGTTTGCTCGTCGATATAGGCCTTGCCGTCCTCGATCAACCTGACCGCGCAATTGTAGAAATCTTCGAAGTAATCGGACGCGTGAAACAGCCGATCCTCCCAGTCGAAGCCGAGCCAGCGGATATCCGCCTCGATCGAGTCGACGAAGTCCTGATCTTCCTTGAGCGGATTGGTGTCATCGAAGCGCAGGTTGCAGCGCCCGTCGAACTCGTCCGCGATGCCGAAATTCAGGCAGATCGACATGACGTGTCCGATGTGCAGGTAGCCGTTCGGCTCCGGCGGAAACCGCGTCACGATCTCCGCGTGCTTGCCGCTCGCCAGATCCTCGGCGACGATGGTGCGGATGAAATCCTTGCCCGCCGTATCGACGGAATCCGTGCTTGCAGAATCGTTCATTCAGGACTTTGCCTCATACTCTTTCTCAAAGTCTTCGACGATGTGGCGGTTCTTATAGCCCGGCAACAGGAACCGGCGCATCGCCTTGCCTTTCGTCAGCCACTCGATACGGGCGCCATTCTTTTGGTTCGTCAGCGCCTGCTCGACCAGCCACGGCGTGACCGTCTCGACCTTGTCGCCAAGGATATTCATGACGCGCTTCGATTTCTCCCACTGCTGCGGGTCCTCGCTGCGCGACGAGTAGACGAGCAGCTCGGTCGGCACCATGCCCGGGCTCAGCGAGCCGATCAATATCGGTGAGTCCTCATACTCCTTCGCCAGCGCCTCGGTGAAATAGCGAACTGCATATTTGGTCGTGCCGTACACGGCGAGCCCCGGCGTCTTCATGCCGTTGCTGCCGAAACCTTCGAAGGTATAGATCTTACCCGCGCCCTGCGCGAGCATGCCCTGCAGCGCGACCTGCGTGCCGAACATCGTTCCGGTCACGTTCGTGTCGACGGCCGCGGCGATCTGGGCGCCGTCGTTGTCGGCGAACAGTCCATAGTCCGTCGCGAGCGCGGCGTTGTTGATCCAGATGTCGACCCGCCCGAACTTCTCGACGGCGGCATTCCACAACAACTGGCAGGCGGCGAGGTTGCTGACGTCGCACGGCTGACCGAAAACTTCACCATATTCGCTGAGTGCCGCGACGGCCGGGTCCACGCTCGCTGCGCTGCGCCCGGTCACGACGACGCGGTGGCCGCGCTTTAAAAATTCGGTGGCGAGCCCGCGGCCGATGCCGCGCGTACTGCCAGTCACGACGATAGTCTGCATGTCTGTCACTCCAATAGCCGACCGCCCGCGGGCGGCTTCCTCAGTCCTGATCCGGTTGCGCGACCGCGTGCGCGGTGGAGAGCGCAACCGGACGAACGCGAAATTGCCACAGCAACATCAGCACCGGCACCATGATTGCCGCCCCGAGCACGAACGGCGCGCCGGTGCCGACGAACGTGTACAGCGGGCCGCATATGATAGGGCCAATTACCCTGCCCGTGGCACTCGCGCTCTGGTAACGGCCCATGATAGCGCCACGCTCAGTGTTCGAAGCGGTCTTCGAAACCATGCTCGACAGGACCGGGTTGAATAATCCGGCCCCGATGCCGAACGGCAGCAAGGCTGCCCACACGTGCCAGCCGTCACTCGCTGCGGCCAGCCCGATGAGTCCGATCGCGAAACAGAATCCCGCGCCGGTCGCCACTGCCTTGTCACCGAACCGGCGCGTCAGCGGCCCGATTAACCCCCCCTGCATCAACACCTGGATACCGCCGAGCACGAAGAACACGACACCGATGTCCCGGGGACCCATGCCGAACACATCCTTCGCCCACAGCGGAAAGATCGACTCCATCTGCGCCATGCCGACGTAAAAGACGAGCGCCGCGACCAGCAACGTCATCAACCCGGCGCGGTTCAGCGCCGCCAGGCTCGCGGGGTGATCCTGATCGGGGTGCGCGCCGAACATCGGGGTGCGATGCTCCGGCGGCAGGCTTTCCGGCAGGAAGAGTATCGTCCCGATCATCGCGACCAGGCTGATGCCGGCGGCCGCCAGCGCCGGCACGACGAAATTCGCGGTCTCGACGTCGGTGCCGGCCAGTAATCCGCCGAGCGCGGGCCCGAAGATGAAGCCGAGCCCCATCGCGGCGCCAATCTTGCCGAGGCTGGCGGAACGATCCTCATCGGTCGTGATATCGCTGACGTACGCGAACGCGGTCGAAATATTGCCGGCCATTAGCCCGCCGAGCACCCGGCTCGCGATGACCAGCGTCAGCGTGTCCGCCAGCGCGAGCATCACGTAGGCAAGCGACGACCCCAGCATCGTCACGATCAGCACGATACGGCGTCCATAGGCGTCGCTGGCGCGTCCCCAGAGCGGCGCCGCGACCGCCTGCCCGAGGGTGAATGCCGCCATCGTCCACGTAATCACGGTCGGAGACGCGCCGACGCGCTCCGCATAGAACGGGAAGATCGGCAGGATGATGCCAAATCCGACCATTGCGACGAAGACGATTAGAAACAGAACGATCACTTTATTAACAGGGTCCTTGGGGGCCGGCGCCCGGCGGGCGCCACTATATAGGCACGCCAGCACCCGCGCCACGCGAGAATGGCGGTTGAGACCAGCGAAGCCGTCGCGCGCAGCGCCGCTCAAATTCTGTTGCGAATTCGACACAGATTGACGTAAGACCAATAGAGACGTAAGTTCTCCGCTTGACAAAATTGCTACCGGAGACAGCGATGACCTCACTCCAACGATTCTCACCGCTCCGCAGCGGAATCGCCGCTACGCTGGCTGCCGTCATGGCACTGCCCGTGCTGGCACCTGCGACCGCGGAAGCCGCGAAAGACGAACTGGTCACGACGACGGCACGAGGCCGGACAGAGGATGTCCAGGACGTTCCCGCCGCCATCGCCGTCATCAGTCAGGACGACATCCAGGCCCTCGGTATCGAGCGCCTCGGTGACTTCGTAAACCTGGTCCCGGGCGTCACGCTCGTGGATGCAGCCGAGGTCGGCGATACGCAGATCAACATCCGCGGCATCAACGGCGCACGCGACGCCGAGAACTCCGTCGCACTCGTCATCGACGGCATCCTGATGACGAATCCGGCCGCGGTGAATCGTGAGTACACGAACCTGCAGCAGATCGAAATCATGAAAGGCCCGCAGGGCGCTCTGTACGGTCGCAACGCGGCGGCCGGCGCGGTCATCATCACGACGCAGCAGCCCGGCGAGGAATTCAGCGCCAAGGTAAGGGGCAGCGTCGCCGAGGACAGCACCTACCTGCTGCTCGGTAACCTGAGCGGCCCGATCGGCGACAAATGGGGCTGGAGCCTCGGTGGCGACTTCCGCAAGTCCGATGGTTTCTACCAGAACATCAGCTGCAACCAGGCGCCGTGTTCCGACACGAATAACCTGTCATCTACGGACGGCGTCACCGACTCGTTCGAGGGCTGGAATGTCGACGGCCGACTGGTCGCGGACCTGACGGACAACTGGTCGCTCGACGGCAAGTTCCGGCGCGGCGAAGTCGCGGCGAACTCGATCACGTTTAACTCGGTGTTCCACCTGCCGCTGTTTGCCGATCTCGGCTTCGGTGACGCGTGGTACGAGAATGTCAACGATCATCCGATGCAGTTCAACACGAACGTGATCTCGTCGAATAATCAGGAGTCCACGGAGGTGTCGCTGAAGTCGACCACCGACATGGAGTTCGGCCAGCTGACGATCTGGGGACTGTATAGCAGCATCGACAACAACCTGGCCGCGGACGGCACCAGCGGCGCGTTCGGCTTCTTCTTTCAGGACCCGCAATGCCGCAATTCGACGGCGGCGCTGGAAGGCTTCCCGCTGAACGATCCGCAGTACCTAGGCCCGGTACCGGAGTTCCCGAACTCGGTCTACGGTGCCTATACGCCGACGACCTGCGACGGAACGCAGTACCAGGAACGCAACCAGAAAGACTACTCACTCGAGATTCGCCTGACGTCGAACGACGACGAGGCCTTGCGCTGGTCGGCGGGCCTGTACTACCTGAACCTCGAACGCGAGGTCGGCGTCAACACCGGCATCGACTCGGGTACCGGCGTCGTCGAGCAACTGTATGTGCCGAACGGCGGCGCGCCGGGCGTCCCGAATGCCACGGAGCAGCTGATCTGGGATCGCTACGACACCGACGTCTTCGCGGTCTTCGGCTCGGTGGACTGGGACGTCTCGGAAGCGGTCACGCTCGGCGCTGCGCTGCGTTATGACCGGGAAGAACGCAAGGCGAATAGCCTCGTGCCGACCGACGCGACGGCGCAGTACATCACCTGCGGCCTGCCGACGTCTGGCGCGTTCACCGACCCGATCAATCCGGGCCTGTGCCCCGACGTGAATCCGAGCGGCGAGTTCACGCCCCGCCAGAAAGAATTCACGGAGTGGCAGCCCAAACTCACGGCGACGTGGGATCTCTTCCCGACGCTGACGACGTTCGTCAGCTACGGCGTCGGCTTCAAGAGCGGCGGCTTCAACAACCAGGGCTCGCAGGCTACGGTCGACAAATACATCAACAGCATCCCGCTGATCCAGGACGGCACCTTCTCGTCGGTCGGCATCACGGATGACTACAAGGAAGAGACCTCCGAGTCTTTCGAACTCGGCTTCAAGTCGCGCATCAACGACTACGCGCTGAAGTACGAGGCGTCGATCTACCACGTTCGGGTCGACGACATGCAGTTCTTCGAGTTCCTCGTCGGACCGTTCGGCCTGCTGCGCGTCGTCGAGAACATCGACGAAGTCGAGATCACCGGTATCGAGCTGAGCGGCCAGTGGTCGCCGACCGACACGGTGAACCTCTTCGCCGGCGGTAACTTCCTGGACAGCGAGATCAAGGCGAACTCC
>JBLYYV010000106.1:0-9368 GCA_048550095.1 Gammaproteobacteria bacterium | reverse complement strand
AGCGATAGCGGGACGAGGGTATAGCCGCGACGCTCCACTGCGCCGATGAGGCGGTCCAGTTCGCGCCGATTCAGCAGCAGCTTGCGGGTGCGGACGGGGTCCGGATGAATATGAGTCGAGGCCGTGTTCAAGGGCGAAATGTGCGCGCCGATCAGGAAGGCCTCGCCGTCTTTCAGGATCGCGTATGCCTCCGTCAGGTTCGCCCGGCCGGCCCGCAATGCCTTGACCTCCCAGCCCTCGAGTGCGAGCCCGGCCTCGAAGTTCTCCTCGATGAAGAACTCATGGCGTGCCTTGCGATTCTCGGTAATCCGCGATTCGTGGCCGGATTTTTTCTTGCTCTTGGTGGACATATCCTGGGGCAGTCCCGGTGTTGTTCGGGTTTGCGCTTTCCTTCAAACTTACAATTTTCGCACAGTGGATGGATGAATGGCGGAGTCAGTCGCGGCGACCGGCCGGCGTGTTTCACTTCACGGGAACTGGTCCTCCCGGTTCGCGTTCGTTCTCGCCGTCACCGGGTCCGCGGTCGGTCTCGGCAATATCTGGAAGTTCCCGTACGTTGCCGGGCAAAACGGCGGTGGCGCGTTCGTCCTGATCTACCTGGCGTGCGTCCTGGCGATCGGCTTGCCGATCATGATGTCGGAGATCCTGCTCGGTCGACGCGGGCGGCGCAACCCCGTAGAGACGATGCGCTTGCTCGGGGTCGAGGAGGCCGGCCAACCGGGTTGGCGATTCGTCGGCCTGGCCGGCGTGCTGGCCGGGTTCCTGATTCTCTCGTTTTACAGCGTCATCGCCGGCTGGACGATGGCCTATACGATCAAGGCGGTCTCCGGCAGTTTCTCGGGCCTCGATGCGGCGACGCTCGGGTCGCAGTTCGGCGCCTTCATCGCCAACCCGTTCGTCACCGGTTCCTGGCACACGCTGTTCATTGCGTTGACCGTGATCGTCGTCAGCCTCGGTGTAGAGGAGGGTATTGAGCGCGCGGTCCGGATCATGGTGCCGGCGCTCGTCATCCTGCTGTTGATCCTGCTCGGATATGCAATTACGTCAGGCGATTTTGCGGCCGGCGCGCGATTCCTGTTCACTCCCGATTTCTCGAAGATCGATGGGGGCGTGGTGCTGGCGGCCATGGGGCAGGCCTTCTTTACGCTCAGTGTGGGTATGGGTGCCGTCATGGCCTATGGCGCCTATTTGCCCCAGGACGCGTCCATCACGTCGACGTCGTTCTCCGTCGCGATCGCCGATACATCGATCGCGCTGCTGTCCGGCCTCGTTATTTTTCCGATCGTGTTCGCGAATGGCCTCGATCCGGCAGAAGGTCCGGGCCTGATCTTTCAGACGCTGCCGCTTGCGTTCGGCCAGATGTCCGGCGGTACGTTTTTCGGTTTCCTGTTTTTCGTGTGTCTCGGCTTCGCCGCATTGACTTCGGCCGTGAGCCTGATGGAACCCGCCGTCGCCTGGATGGTCGAGGGCTTCGGGCTGTCGCGCCAGGCTGCCGCGCGCCGGATCGGCCTGATCGTCTGGTTGCTCGGCTTCGGAACCGTGTTGTCGTTCAGTTATCTCAGTGAGTTCAAGTTTTACAAGGGTACGATTTTCGACAACTTTGATTTCCTTGCGGTCAACGTCATGTTGCCGCTCGGCGGTTTCCTGCTGACGGTGTTCGCCGGCTGGGTCATGTGCCGGAACTCGAGCGCCGATGAACTCGATCCGAATGCCGGGCTGATCTACCGGAGCTGGCGGGTACTGGCCCGCTACGTCGCCCCGGTTGCCGTCGTGCTGGTGCTGCTGAACGCCTTCGGCGTGTTCCAATAAACCGGCAACATGCGCGAGTACCATCGCAGCGCGACCGTGCCGTATGCGCCCGAGTCGATGTTCGAGCTGATCGCTGACGTCGATGCGTATTCTGATTTCGTGCCCGGTTGTACCGATTCGTTTGCCGTGCCGGCCACGTCGGCGCCAGGCGGCGCGCCAGAGGTACTCGCGACGCTCGGTATCGTGCTCGGCAAGCAGGCGGGCCACTTCACGACCCGCAATCGCCTGGAGGCCCCGCGTCGGATTCACATGTCGTTGGTGAAGGGGCCGTTTTCCGTGCTCGAGGGCGAATGGCGCATCGAGCCGCTCGCCGGCGGGGGTTCCCGGCTGGAACTCGATATGCGGTTCGAGTTCGCGAGTCGCGTGAAGGACATGCTGCTCGGGCCCGTGTTTGAGCTGACCTGCAGCCAGCTCGTTCAGGCATTCCTGAGGCGAGCGGAAAAGCTGTATGGGTGACTCGACCGACGGAGCCGCCGGTTCCATTCCGGTTGGTTTGATTCCGATCGAGGTCGCGTTTGCGCGTCCCGATCGTCAACGGCTGATCGAACTCGACGTCCCGTTGGGGACGCCCGTGCGCAAGGCGCTCGAGTTGTCGGGGATCGCCGCTGTTTTCGACGAGATTGATATTGCGACCTGCCCGGTCGGCATTTTCGGGCGAGCCATCGAAGATGACCACGTACTGCAGGCCGGGGATCGGCTCGAGATTTATCGGCCGCTCACCGTCAATCCGCGCGATGCACGCCGGGCGCGTGCGCGGAACCGCGGCTAGGGCGCGCTAGCTCGGCTCGACCGGAACGTCCTTCAGAACCCGGCTGACCTCGTCGCCGTCGAAGTAGACGATCAGCCAGTAGCGTTCGGCATTGCGCTTGCGGCCCTGCCGGAAATAGTAAATGTAGTCCCAGCGCTCCTGGTGAAAAGTATCGGCGATGATCGGGGTGCCCAGCAGGAATCGCACCTGGCTGCGCGTCATGCCGACCTGCACGGCGTCGACATCGCTGTCCTCGAGCAAATTGCCCTGCTGCACGTCCACGCGATACACGCAGGCCCCGAGCAGCAGCGTCGCGAAGAGCAGCAGTAACGCGGAAGAGCGGCGGTACGGTCCCGTATTTTCTCGACGAGTCGGCATTAATTGGAGGGTTGGATGCAACTGGGTAATAATCGGGGCCGCATAATACCCCATCGGTCGATTGTGAGCATTCGGCTGTTCACGCACCCTATCAACGTCGAGAGCGACCGGGAAATTCTTTGGAACGTCAGGATCTGAAAAAGGCGGGCCTCAAGGTCACGGCACCGAGGCTGAAGATTCTCAAGCTGCTCGAAGAGAGTGCTGAGCACCATTTCGGCGCGGAAGATATCTATCGCACGCTCAACGACTCCGGCGATGAAATCGGTCTTGCGACGGTCTATCGCGTCCTGGCTCAGTTCGAGCGCGCCGGACTCGTGACGCGGCACAACTTCGAGGGCGGGCGATCGGTCTATGAGTTGAACGACGGGAAGCATCACGACCATATGGTCTGTATGGAGACCGGCAAGGTGATCGAGTTTGTCAGCAAGGACATCGAGAATCTACAGCGAGGAATTGCCGAAGCCCACGGTTACGAGCTCGTCGATCACAGTTTCGTGCTGTTCGTCCGTCCGAAGAAGTAGGCTCACGCGCCCGCGGCGCGCGATTTCGCCGACGACTTTTCCTTCGAATTCAGCATTTCTTCCGCGTGCGCGCGGGTTCGTTCCGTAATCTCGACGCCGCCCAGCATTCGCGCAATTTCGTCGACACGCGCGTTCGCGTTCAGCAGCCCGACGGTCGTTCGCGTGGTTTTGCCGTCCGTGATCTTCGAGACGCGCAGGTGATGATCTGCCTGGCTGGCCACCTGCGGCAGGTGTGTCACGCACAGCACCTGGCGGCTGGCCGACAGGTCGCGCAGGCGACCGCCGACGATTTCCGCCACGCCGCCGCCGACGCCGGCATCGACCTCGTCGAAGATCAGCGTCGGTATTGCCTCGGCGACCATCGTCACCACCTGCAGTGACAGGCTGATCCGCGAGAGTTCGCCGCCGGATGCAACCTTGGCCAGCGGCCCCGAGGGCTGCCCGGGGTTCGCCGCAGTCCGGAATTCGATCCGGTCGTTGCCCGTGATGCGTGGCGCATCGTCCGCACTCGTTTCTATGCCAACTTCGAAACGGCCTTGCGGCATACCGAGCGTTTGCATGTTGGCTGTGACGAGCTCACCGAGCTTCGAGGCAGCTTGATTACGCGACGCGGTTAATTCCTGCGCGATCCTGTCGAGCTCGCCGCGGCACTCGCTCAGTCGCGCCGTCAGGTCTTCGAGTCGCTGGTCACTGGACTCGAGGCTGTCGAGTTCGCCCGTCAGTCGATTCAGGACGTCCGGCAGGGTGCCGGGCTCTGCACGATGTTTGCGACCCAGCTCATGAAAACTGGCGAGGCGTTGCTCGATGCGGGCTTCCTCCGCGGGGTCGTGTTCGAGTCGGTCAACGCGATGACGCATCGAGTCGGCCGCCTCCGCGATGAGTATCTCGGCTTCTGCGAGCATGCTCGCTGCAGTTGCCAGTTCCACGTCGACCTCGACGAGTTCATCCACGGTGCGCCGAGCGTTGCTCAGCAATGAATGCGCTGACATCTCTTCGCCATCGTACGTGATATCGAGTGCGCGGCTCACGCCTTCGGCGATACGACCGAGATTGGCAGACAGTTTGTGCGCGCGCTCCAGTTCCTCGAATTCGCCATGCTGGGGGTTCAGCGCATCCAGCTCGTCGAGCTGATGTCGCAGCAGGTCGGTGCGCGCGGCGACATCGTCGGCCGCCTCGCGCAACGCCGCGTGCTCGTCCCGCACTGCGGACCATTCGGCGTGAATTTCCTGCAACGCATCCAGCAAAGACTGGTGGCCGGCCGACTGGTCCAGCAGTTCGCGTTGCGCGCGCGTGTGCCGCAGCGACTGATGCGACTGCTGCCCGCAAATATCGACGAGTCTCTCGCCGAGTTCGCGCAGCGTCTGCATCGGCACGCTGCGCCCGTTGATATAGCCGCGCGAGCGTCCGTCGGCGGTGACGACGCGCCGAATGATGCACTCGTCGTCCTCGTCGAGATCGTTATCGGCGAGCCACTGCATCACGTCGGCCTGGTTGCGGATGTCGAACGCCGCCGTGATCTCGCAACGTTCCGCGCCGGCCCGAATCGCGCGCGTGTCCGCGCGTTCGCCGAGCGCCAGCGCCAGGGCGTCGACGAGAATCGACTTGCCGGCTCCGGTCTCGCCCGTCAGGACCGTCAGGCCCGATTGAAACTCGAGTTCGACCTCGTCGATGACGGCGAGGTTGCGTATGTGCAGCTGGGCGAGCACGGTTAATCAGGCCGCATCGGACTTCCGGCGGTTGCTTCGTCCCCAGTTCAGCTTGCTACGCAGAATTTCGTAATAGTCATATCCGGTGGGATGGATCAGTTTCACGTGTTCTGTAGCCGCCGCGACGCGCAGCGTATGGCCGGCTTCTATGACGCCCGCGACCTCGCCGTCACAGCTGACCTCCGCGCGCTCGGCCGGGTCGTCGCCGACCTGTACCTCCGTCACGCTGTGGCCCGGAATGACGATCGGGCGGTCGCTGAGCGTGTGCGGACAAATCGGCGCGAGCACGATCGCGTCGAGTAATGGTGCAACGATCGGGCCGCCGCAGCTGAGCGCATACGCGGTCGACCCGGTGGGCGTCGCCACGATGAAACCATCGCCACCATGGGTGTTGACGAAACTGCCATCGACGTAGCTGTGATACTCCAGCATGCGCCCCGTGTCCTGGCGTTTGACGACCACGTCGTTGAGCGCGACACCACAGTCATGCGTCGTGCCGCCCGCGACGATCTCGGCGCGCAGCAACATGCGTTCCTCGCTTTCGAATTCGCCGGCCAGCACCCGGTCCAGCGGTTCGTGATGGTCGCTGGGCGATACGTCGGCGAGGAACCCGAGTCTGCCCCGGTTCACGCCGAGCAGGGGAATTCCCGCGCGGGCCGCCCGACGCGCAGCCTGCAACATCGAACCGTCGCCGCCAATCGCGATGATCAGTTCGGCGCCGGCGGCGAGTTGATCGTCGGCCGTGCGGTCGACATCCTTTGGCAGGGCCGGGATATCTGCGTCTTCTGCGACGAGCACGCGCACGCCCTTCGTCAACAAGTGAGTCGAGATCGCGATGACCGACTCGTTGACGCGCGGGTCCTGCAGGTTGCCCATCAGGGCAACGGTATTGAATTGCATGGCCATCGGCCAACAGTAACGCCGGCGGGATTTGCGGGGCAAGGAAAAAATCGCGCCCCGCGAGGGGCGCGTCGGGGGATGAGGGGGCTAGGCGTGGTGGGCGCGCTGCCGGTTTTCGCCTAAAGGCGCTTCGAGCATCGCGAGGCACTCGCCGTATTGCGGGTCTTTCTCGCTCAGGCTAGCCAGCTTGGCGCGCAGCAGCTGCTGGCGGCCGACGCGGCGTTCGGGGTTGTTGAGCCATCTGTCGTTATGAATCGTTTGCGGCATCTCGCATCTCCCGTGTGGATGATCTGGCTACTATCATCTGCTCCAGCGCTCCGGGATTCTGGTTTACACAGGTCAGACTTTTGTCACGGGACCTCAAGCCTCGCGGTGGCTGGGTTTGACAGAATATGCGCCTGCGAAGCCCGCCGGCATGCGGGTTGCGCTTGACAGCTCGCGGGTGCGGCTGCAAGGTTTCCGCATCAATTCGGTCTGGCCATTCAGGGCACCATGAACGCGGAACGCAACGATCGAGAACCTTCGGACAGAGCCCGGCACATACTTCGGGTGCTGGTCGAGCACTACATCCGTGAGGGCAGTCCGGTCGGTTCGCGAACGCTGTCCAAGAATTCCGGCCTCGCACTCAGCCCGGCGACGATTCGCAACGTCATGGCCGATCTCGAAGATCTCGGCTTCGTCGCGGCGCCACACACGTCGGCCGGCCGCGTTCCAACCGCCAAAGGCTATCGATTTTTCGTCGACACGCTGTTGAAGCTGCGCCCGCCCGCGGACCGTGAGATCGGGCAACTGCAGGACCAGCTGCGCGACGAATCGCCGACCGGCGCCAAAGCCGTCGCGGCGACCGCATCGTCGGCCTTGTCGGCCCTGACGAGCCTGGCTGGGATCGTGACGATTCCGCGCCAGCAGCGCACCACGCTGCGGCAGGTCGAGTTTCTGCCGCTGTCCGATCGCCGCATCCTGGCGATCCTCGTGGTGAACGATGCGGAGGTGGAAAACCGAATTCTGAACGTGGACCGTGACTACTCGGCGGAGGAGTTGCGGCGGGCATCGAACTACCTGACGGAGCATTTCGCGGGCAAGGAGCTGCAGGCCGTGCGAGCGCGCCTGGTGCAGGAGCTTCGCAATACCCGCGAGAGCGTCAACCAGATGATGATCGACGCCGTGAGTATTGCGCAGAAGGCGCTGGAGACGGGGCCGGATGCATCCGGGTTCGTGTTATCGGGCCAGACAAAGCTGATGGATTTCCACGAGCTTTCGGACGTGGACAAGCTCAAGCAGCTCTTCGAGGCGTTCAATCAGAAGCGTGAGATCCTGCATTTGCTCGATCGCAGCATCGAAGCGGACGGCGTCCAGATCTTCATCGGGGAGGAATCGGGCTACCAGATTCTCGACGATTGCAGTATCGTCGCGGCGCCGTATCACCTCGACGAAGACATCGTCGGCGTTGTCGGCGTGATCGGTCCGACCCGCATGGCTTACGAACGCGTCATTCCGATCGTCGACATTACGGCGAAATTGATGGGCTCGGCCTTGAATTCCGGCCACTAGCCCAAAGATACCGACAACATAGCCCTGGCATCGGCCGACCGTCGCAACGGTCGGCGCCGGCATTGTCGTGCATGGAGAGTTTGATGGCAGAGAATAACGAAGCGCACACCGATCTGGTCGAGTCCGAGCCGGAGGTCAAAGCGGACCCCGCGGCGCCGAGCGCCGACGACACCCCGGCGGATGCCGCCGAGGCGTTAGAAAAGGCGCAGGCACAAGCGGAAGAAAATCTCAATAAATATATGAGATTAGCCGCTGAAATGGAGAATTTACGTAAACGTACGCTGCGCGATGTGGAACACGCGCACAAGTTCGGCATCGAGCGTTTCGCCAACGAGTTACTGGCCGTGAACGACAGCCTCGAAATGGCACTCGCATCCGGCGCGGGCGCCTCCGTCGAGAGCCTGATGGAGGGCACGCAGGCTACGCTGAAACTGTTGCTGGCCGCGATGGAGAAATCCGGCGTCGAGATCGTGGATCCGGAAGGCGAACCATTCGACCCGCAGTTGCACGAGGCAATGACCGTGCAGCCGTCGGATACGGCCGAACCCGGCTCGGTGCTCCAGGTGATCCAGAAGGGTTACCAGCTGAACGGCCGGCTGCTGCGGCCGGCCCGGGTCATCGTCGCGGCAGACTAGCGGTGACGCGCAGGGCGGGATTTTCACCCGCCCGGGTGAGGGGTTGAAAAGATCTCGCCAGTCCCCCATCTATGCGGCATCGACTGAAATATTGATCAACTGAACGAGTTTTTGGAGACATGTAATGGGAAGAGTGATCGGAATCGACCTCGGCACGACCAACTCGTGCGTCGCCCTCATCGACGGTGACAATCCGAAGGTCATCGAAAACAGCGAAGGCGATCGCACGACGCCGTCGATCGTGGCCTTCACGAAGGACGACGAGGTGCTCGTCGGCCAGGCCGCGAAACGCCAGGCGGTGACGAACCCGCAAAATACGCTGTTCGCCATCAAGCGCCTGATCGGACGCCGGTTCGGCGATGACGTCGTCAAGCGCGACCTGGAGATGGTGCCGTACAAAATCGTCGAAGCCGACAACGGCGACGCGTGGGTCGAGGCCAACGGCAAGAAGATGGCGCCGCCGGAGATCTCCGCGCGCGTGCTGATGAAGATGAAGAAGACGGCGGAAGACTACCTCGGAGAGGAAGTCACCGAGGCCGTCATCACGGTTCCCGCGTATTTCAACGACTCACAGCGCCAGGCGACGAAGGACGCCGGCAAGATCGCCGGCCTCGAGGTCAAGCGCATCATCAACGAGCCGACCGCGGCCGCGTTGGCCTATGGCATGGACAAGCAGCATGGGGATCGGAAGATCGCGGTCTACGACCTCGGCGGCGGCACGTTCGATATCTCGGTGATCGAGATTGCAGAGATCGACGGCGAGCACCAGTTCGAAGTGCTGGCGACGAATGGCGATACGTTCCTCGGCGGCGAGGACTTCGACCTGCGCATCATCGATTACCTCGCGAGCGAGTTCGAGAAAGAGAGTGGCGTCGACATTCGCAAGGACCCGCTGGCGATGCAGCGGCTGAAGGAAGCCGGCGAGAAGGCCAAGATCGAGCTGTCTTCATCGCAGCAGACCGAGGTCAACCTGCCGTACATCACGGCGGACGCCAGCGGGCCGAAGCATCTGAGCATCAAGCTGACGCGGGCCAAGCTCGAGTCGCTCGTGGAAGACTTGATCAATCGCACGATCGAGCCCTGCCGGATAGCGATCAACGATGCCGGCCTGAAGGTAGGT
>JBLYYV010000105.1:0-3053 GCA_048550095.1 Gammaproteobacteria bacterium | reverse complement strand
TTGTGTCGGCAGTTGCGTCCCGGTTTTCAGCTCGCACTGCTCGGCTGGATTCGTGGCGACAACACGCCGGGCAACCTGGCGAAGATCGGTGAGATCGCGGAGCGCCTCGAATTGGCGGCCACCCGGCGGGAAGTGCACCAGCTTTGGTGGGTCATCGGCGGCGTCGTGGAAGCGCTGCTGGAGGGTGGTCTCGACACGAGCGTGTCGCTGAAGCGGCTGATGGGGCAGGCCGACCGGGAGATGAAGCGCCTGCCGACCATCGGCGAGGATGACTATGCGGCCAAGCCGCCGACCGAACTCGTCAACAATCTCCTGTACTACATCGCGCGTTCCTCGACCGCGGGCAAACGCGTCGGCGCGATCCGTGGGGCATTCAACCTGTCGGACCTCGTACCGGGCGACGATCAGGTTGAGGAGGCGCGCGAAAATATGGCGGCGCCCAGCCCGCGACTGATGACCACAGTCGCCGCCGCGATTCGGGATGATCTCGCGCGCGTCAAGGACGTACTGGATATCTATGTCCGAACCGGCATGGAGCACGTCGAAGAACTGACGCCGCAGATCGAGCTGCTGAAGAAGATCGGCGATACGCTCGGCGTACTCGGTCTCGGCGACTTGCGGGAAACCATTCAGCAGAAGCGTGGTGAGTTGCAGGACATCATCGACTCAGGTCAGCCGGTCGAAGAGGGCGTGTTGCTCGACATGGCTGAGGCCTTGCTCTACGTGGAGGATCACCTCGACGAGAAGTTGTTCGGATTGATTCGGCCGACCGAGGTGGGTGAAGGCGAAGAGCACGAACCACCGGCCGATACCGAATTCGACCAGGTTGCGCAGGCGGTCATGCGCGAATGTGTCATTAATCTCGCGCGCGTCAAAGATGCCGTCGCACTGGTGCTCGAACGCCCTCATGAGGCTGCGCTGCTCGACGGCGTGCCGGGGTACCTGCGGGGAATCACCGCGGGCCTGATGATTCTCGAGAAGGAGAACGCCGTATCGGTCGTTGACGACATCGGCGAGTTCATTGGCGAACTGATCGAACAGGGTTATACGGGCGTCGGGTCCGCCGAGCTCGATCTTCTGGCGGACGCGGTGGTGAGCCTCGAGTACTACCTCGAGACCCTGCAGAATGGCCGCAAGGAACCGGTCTACATGCTCGACAACGCGCGCGCTTGCCTGCAGGCGCTGCGCGACGCGGGGCCGTCGGTCGTACCGCAGATGCCGGCAGACAAAGACAGCTCCGGCATGTCGACAACGATGCAGGTTCCGGATTTCGAGTCGACGCAGCTGGCGGCGGCCACGCAGATCATTCCGGGTGCCGCCGTCATGTCTGCTGACGGCGAGGAGCGCGTAGATCCGGAACTGATCGAACTATTTATCGAAGAGGCCGGCGAAGAGATCGAGTCGATCACGGCTACGTTTCCGCTATGGGAGCAGAGTGAAAGCCGCGAGGACTTGCTGAACCAGATCCGGCGTTCCTTCCATACGCTCAAGGGCAGCGGCCGCATGGTCGGCGCGGAATTGATCGGCAATTTCTGTTGGCGATTTGAAGATTTGTTGAATCGCCTGATCAACGGCACGCTGACGCGCGACGCGGCCGTCGTTGACTGCGCTCGCCGTGCGGTCGAAGCATTGCCCGAGTTGCTCGAAAAGCTCGAAGTCGGCACGGATCCCACGGCCGATATCGACGGGCTGATGCGCGAAGCTGAATCGCTGGCTGAAGGCACGGCGGCCGATGACGCTGCCGATGACGAGTTCTATACAGAGTCTGCTGAAACGACCGTCGTCCCGCCCGATGAGCTGGTGGAACTCGGACTTGAATCGCCAGCGCCCGTCGAGGACGAAACCGCATCGGTAGAGATCGATCCGGCTTTGATGGAGATCCTGTCGAAGGAGACCGGTGGCCATCTCGAAGTCATACTCAACTTCGTCGAGGAAGCCGCCGATGGCATTCCGCCGTTCCCGGTAACCGAAGAACTGCATCGCGCCTGTCACACCCTGCACGGCAGCGTAACGATGGCGCAGGCGAAACCCGCCGCTGACGTCACCGGGCCGCTCAACCAGATGATTCGACGCGCGTTTGACCACAACGTGCCGCTCGATGGAGGCGCCGTCTCGGCGTGCGCGGACGCCGTCGAGGCAATCGCGGAGATTATCAGCGGCATCGATCGCGGCGATGTCGAGTTGCCCGATACCGGCGACTTGCAGTCGAACCTGCTCGTCATCGACACGCAGATCGAAGAGGCAGCCGCATTGGCCGAGGCCCAATCCGAGGATTCGATACCGCCCGGCGTGTTGATCGATGACGAGATGCTGGAACTCGTTGATACGGGCGCGGCGGCGAACGAGGAGTGGATCGAGTCTGAACTCGAGGACGTTCCGGCCGATCAGGAAGCTTCGGAACCTGAACCGGAACCGATCGCCGAGGACGAGTCTTCGGCCGCGCCTGCGGAAGAAGCAGTGCAACCCGATTTCGATCCGGAGATCGCCGCCATCTTCTCCGAAGAGGCGGTCGAGATTCTCGAATCGATCGATGCCGAAATATCGCATGCCACGGACAAGCAGCTCGGCGAGAACTCGCTGGCGGAACTGCAGCGCCACCTCCATACGCTCAAGGGCGGCGCGCGCTTGGCCGGCCTGATGGCGATGGGCGAGCTGAGCCATGATCTGGAAACCCTGCTGGTCCGAATTGCCGGCGGCAGCCTGGAGCAGACAGAAACGCGATTCGACGTATTGCGTGCGGCCGTCGACGAACTGCATCGCATGAGTGACGAGGTCGGAGAAGGCCGTGCAGCGTTGCCGCCGCAGGCGCTGATCGAACGAATCTCCGCTTCGCTCGACGACCGGCCTTGGGAGCCGGCGGCGGAAGAGGTCCCGGCGGAAGCAGTGTCCGGCGAGGGTTTCATCGCAGAGGAACCGGCGGAGGCAGAAACGGAAACCGAAGTCGAAGAAGTCGCAGCAGAGGCGCCCGAAGCCGAAGCGCCGGTCGAGGAAACCAGCGAGGAAGTCGCGGGCGAGGCGATCGAAGACATCACCGATGAGTCGGCCGAAGACGC
>JBLYYV010000104.1:0-2728 GCA_048550095.1 Gammaproteobacteria bacterium | reverse complement strand
TTCGATTGGCGTTCGAGAGTCAGGCTGACGTCCCTGGCGAGAATGCGCAATCGCACGTTTCGACCGACCGGCAGGTCTTTGTGCATGACGCTGAAGCGCCCGCCGGTGCAATCGACATACGTCAACGCGAAATCTTCATCGTGCTCCGCTACGTTGGCCTCGATAATCGATTCGGCATCGTGACTTAGCGCCAGTGGCAAATCGAATCGCGTGAGCAAATCCTGAATTGGGCCCGTCGCCAGCACGCGACCGGCCTCCATCAGGATCATCTGGTCGGCGAGTCGGGCGACTTCGTCGGCCGCATGACTGACATACAGCATCGGAATTTCCAGTTGTTCGTGCAGGCGCTCGAAGTAGGGAAGAATGTCATCCTTGCCGGCTGCGTCGAGCGATGCAACCGGCTCGTCGAGCAACAGCAATGCCGGACTCGTCAGGATCGCGCGCGCGATTGCGACGCGCTGGCGCTCTCCGCCCGACAAGCCGCCCGGTTCTCGATCCAGAAGAGAGCCGATGCCAAGCCACGCGATCGCGTCGTCGAGACGGATCTTGCGTTCCGACTCGGCAATCCGGTCATAGCCGAATTGCAGGTTACGGCGAACGCTGAGGTGCGGAAACAGGTTGGAATCCTGAAAGACATATCCGATCGGTCGCTCGTGTGCCGCCAGCCGCTTGTCAACGTTTTCCCACGACTGGCCGCGTACCGAAAGAACACCGGAGTCCGGTTGCTCGAGCCCGGCGATTGCGCGCAACAAGGTCGTCTTGCCAGCACCGGACGGGCCGAACAGTGCAGTGATTCCATGTGACGGGACCGAGAACTCCGCATCGAGTTCGAACCCGTCTCGCGCGAGCGTGTAGTGAGCCTCTATCGTCATAGTCTGACGAATGCGATGCGTCGATTGGCCGCATAGACGGCGAGCAGCATCAGGAACGATGCGACCAGCAATCCGCCGGCGAGCACATGCGCGCCGGCATAGTTAACGGCCTCGACATGATCGTAGATAGCGATCGACAGCACCGCAGTCTCGCCCGGAATGTTGCCGCCGATCATCAGCACGACGCCGAACTCGCCTATCGTATGCGCGAATCCGAGCACGATCGCTGTCAGGAAGCCAGGTCGCGCGAGCGGCACGGCGACGCTGAAAAATCGGTCGGACGGCGACGCGCGCAGCGTCGCGGCGGCCTCGAGCGAGCGATCGTCGATTGCCATGAAAGCGGATTGCAGCGGCTGCACGACAAACGGCAGCGAATAGATCACCGATCCGATGACCAGTCCGGTGAACGTAAAGGCGAGGGGGTTACCGCCGAGCGCGGTCATGAGGCCGCCGACAGGTCCGTTCGGACCGAGCGCGATCAGCAGGTAAAAGCCGAGCACGGTGGGCGGCAAGACAATCGGCAGTGCGATGATAGCTTCGCAGACCGAGCGCAAGCGGGAGCGCGTGCGGGCCAGCCACCATGCAAGCGGCGTCCCGATCAATAGCAGTATCAGGGTCGCGATGGTTGCGAGTCGGATCGTGGTCCAGAGCGCGACAAGATCGGCATCGGTCAGCATTGAGTCCACTCGTTCCTACGGAGTGTCGTAACCATAACTCCGAATGAGCTCGCGGGCTTCTTCGGACTGCAGGTAACTTACGAAAGCTCGCGTGGCGGTCGTATCGCTGACAACCGCGGCCTGCTGCCGAATCGGATCATGCAGGTCGCCGGGCACTTCCCAGTGTGAACCGCTATATCCGGTTGCGGGGATCCGGATCTGCGCCAGCGCGATCAAGCCGATGTCGGCGTTGCCACTAACGACATATTGATAGGCCTGCGCGACGTTCTCTCCCCGAACGATTCGCGGGTAAACGGCTTGCCAGATGCCGAGCTTCACGAGGGTTTGCCGGGCGGCGCGTCCGTATGGCGCGAGTATCGGATTGGCGATTGCCAGGAACCGAAAGTCGCCGGTCAGAAGATCTTCGTTGCCGTCGACGCGGCCCTGTTCCGAGCTCCAGAGAACGAGTTTGCCGATCGCATAGACGAAGCGGCTGCCGGATACAGCCAGTCCATCTTCTTCGAGCATGCGGGGGCGGAGTTCATCGGCGGCCAGGAATACGTCGAACGGAGCACCGTTTGTGATTTGGGCGAAGTGCTTGCCGGTGGAGCCGTAGATCAACGTTACGTCATGGCCGGTTTGTCGCTCGAAGCGAGGGGCCAGGTCTTCCATTGCATAGCGGAAATTCGAAGCCACGGCGACGCGGATTTCGTCGGCCGTGGACGGCGTCGCCGACAGTATGGCTACGGTCAGGAATGCGAGGGCGATGCGGAACATTCGGGAAGTCTAGCATTGAGGTTTATGGGATGAGGGGTGGCGATCCTTGAGGCTGGGTATGGGCAGGTGGCCTGGACGACCCCCGATCGGCCTACTGCCGCAATGAAATTCCCTCGCTAAAGGCGTCGGGAATTTATTCCGGCAGTCTCCGATCTCGTCAGCGGGATTCGGCTTGCGGAGTGCCTGCGCGCGAGATCGACGATCGGTTTCGCGAGGTCGTCCCGCATGACGCCAGCTCGACATCGGCGACGGAATATGAATTCAGGTCGTCGAAACTCAGCATCCCGACAGAACTAGCCGCCCAGAGCGGGGAGAAATTGCAGCGAGCGGCGTCGTAGCCGAGCGAAGCAGGACGCGGGAGCGAGGCGGAGTCGCTCCGGAGGCGGCCAGGGATGGCCGCCGCAGGTTTAGCGAGTCGCAAAT
>JBLYYV010000103.1:0-10674 GCA_048550095.1 Gammaproteobacteria bacterium | reverse complement strand
GCTCTGCGATCGAGCCGGCCGGAGCTAGAAACGTCAGCGCCGTGATGCCAATGACCGCGACGGCCACGCTGACGATGAGTACGAGCTGGCTGCTGCGTCGCATGAAGCCTCGGATATAGCCTGATCCGTCGCGAACCAGGCCCTCACCGACAAAGCGGATGGCCGCCAGTCGGAAGCCGCCGGTGCTCAGCGTGGCCAGCAGTATGCACCACGAGAACGCCAGCGCATAGACACCCAGCTCGCTTGCGCCCATCCAGCGAGCCAGCAGTACTTGCGCCAGGAACGTCAGCCCCGCGCCGAACACCCGGCACCCGAAGATAAATGCAGATCCACCGATCAGTTGCGACAGTTCGCGACGATCCTGGGCGGGCTTCGCAGCATCTGTCATGCGGCGACCGATATGTCGTAATTATCGTTCATGCTTTTCGATGTATGGAGCCGTGCTCGAGAAACGTATGGGAACAAACGGTATCGATCGACTCATTAGAGATCGGATCAGGCCGGCGCCGCAAGTGCCTCTTCGTATACGGCGATGGTATCGGCAACCATGCGATCAACGGTGAATTTCTCGGCAATCTGAGCGGAGCAGGCAGACATCTCATGGCGGAGCTGGCCATTACGCGCCAGTTCCGTCAGCCGGTCTGCCAGCAGTTCGGCACTCTGCTCGGGCAGCACATAGCCATTCTCGCCGTCCTGCACGACGACGCCGGCACCCCCAACGTCGGTCGTTATGATCGGCAGCCCGCTGGCGGCCGCTTCCAGCAGCGCATACGGCAGGCCCTCGTACCGGCTCGGTAACAGGAAGACATCGAAACCGGCCATCATCTCGATACCATTGGCGTGGCCCGTAAACGTGACGTCCCGGGCCACGCCCAGGTTGCGCGCCAGCGACTGCATTTCGTCGAGCAGGGGCCCGTCGCCGACGATTGCCAAATGCGCGTTGCCCATTCGGCCGCGCGCCATGGCGAAGGCCGAGATCATACGGTCGACTCCTTTCTGGTGTGAGATACGCCCGACGAATCCAAAGCAAACGGTTTCCGGATCCAGTTGCAGCTGCCGTCTCACCGCATCCCGGTCAGTGTCCGGCAAAGGCTTAATGCCGTTGTGTACGACACACAACTTGTCCTCCGACAGTCCGATACTCGCCAGGTGATCGCGTTCGGCCGCCGAGACACAGATTATTCGCTCGCAGAAGTGTCCGAGGAGGCGTTCCGCGGTGCCGTAAACGAAGCGTGCAGCGGCAGACAAGGTTGGATCCATCGTGATGGGCGCGTGCGGGGTATACAGCCTGGGCGCGTCGCTGCCGCTGGCCGCGAGGCGGAGCAGCGCGCCGGCTTTCGAACTGTGGCCATGCACGATGTCGAATGGACCGAGTTCCTTGATGAGTCTTTTCAGCGCTCGCGTTGAGCGCCAGTCGCCCGGGCCAACCGCTCGTCGCATCGGCAGTTCGCGCTTTGTTACACGTGGCATGAATCCGAGCGCATCTTCGAAACCGGCTTCCGCGCGAACGGGGGAGTAGATCAACGAGACGTCGTGACCGGACCGGCTCAGGCCGTCGATAAGATCAATCACATGGCGTCCGGCCCCGGCGCCACATGCCTCCAGAACGAGGAGTATGCGCATTTATCGGCGACCCGGATACGCGCTCGTTTCAGCCGGCATAGTACTTTTCGAGATCACCGGTGTACGCACCCGAATCGCCATATCCGTACTTCGCATGCTTGCGGGTATCGACCATGGAGATCAATACCCCCGCCAGTTTCGCGTCGGCAGACTGTAATTGGGCCAGCGTGTTGCAGGCGATCGTACGCCGGGTCTCCTCCCAGCGGACGATGGCGACCGTCGCATCGGTCATCCGGCAGAGAATGCGCGCATCCGCCGCCGCCATGACCGGCGGTGAATCGATAACGACCAGGTCGAAACGGTCTTCAAGTTCGGCGATCAGATCACGCATCTTTTGCGATTCGAACAGATTCGGTGCATTCGGGTTGGGCATGCCCGCCGGCAGCAACGTCAAACCGGACCAGTCTCGTTCCACCAGAATCTCATCCAATGTCGCTTCGCCGATCAGGTAGTCCGTGAGACCAGGTTCCCGCTTGAAACCGACGAGCTCGTGGCAAACCGGTTGGCGCGTATCGGCATCGATGAGAATTACTTTTCTGCCCGCGACGCTCTGGCTGGTCGCGAGGCAGGCCGCGATCGTGGTCTTTCCTTCGCCGGGCACGCTGGAAGTGATCAGGACCGATTTCGGCGGGGATGGAAAGGCGATGCTGAGTGACCAGTTCAGGGTGCGGATCGATTCGCCGAATGCCGTGGCCGGTTTTCCCGCGATATAGCTCAGCAAATTGTCATGCGAGCCGGTGTCCGGCACGAGGGGAATGAATCCGATCGACGGGATGCCGGTGGCGCGCTCGACTTCGTCGCCACTGCGGAAACCGTCGTCAAGTAACTCGAGAATGAGAATCGCGATCAGGCCCAGTATCGTCGCGCCGATCAATACGAGCGAGAGTACGATCGCAGGGCGTGGGAACGAAGGCTCCAGTGGTATATCAGCCGTCGATATCACCCGCGCGTCGGATTGCTGGAAGCCGACGTCTTCCTGCGACAGCGTCTCTTTCTGTCGTGCCAGCATCGTCGCCAGCAGTGAGCGGTTGGCTTCCGCTTCGCGGTCGAGCGCGCGCAACCCGATTTCGTTCTGGTTGGCTGTGACGACTGTCTTCTTCAGTTCGTCCAGCCTTGCTTCCAGTGCGTTTTCGCGGGCCCGGGCCACGGCGACCTGGTTACTGAGGCCGGCCACGATCTTGTTGATCTCGGCCTGAATTCTCGATTCCAGGTCGTCGGCTTCGGCGCGTAACTGGATCATCTTCGGATGGCGTTCGCCGTATTCCTGAGAATAATCCGCGACTCTTCGTTCGACTTCAGCTTCCTGTTCGCGCAATCGCTGGATCAACACGGAATTCAGCACATCGGCCACGCTGTCGATATCCGCCTGGTCTCGCTGCAGACGCCTGACCTGACCGAGTCGCGCGGCCGCCTCGGTGCGTTCGTTACGCGCGATAACGAGTTCCGTGTTCAATTGCGCGAGTTCCTGCGACGCGAGCGTTGCGCCGTTTCCCTCGAGCAGTCCGAAGCCGGCGCGCGCCTCTTCCACCTGCTGCTCAGCCTCCTGGACCTTGGCTCGCAATTCCTCGATGCGCACGCCCAGCCAATCGTTGGCGCGCCGGGTCGATTCAAACTTGGCTTCGAGCCCTGAAACGATGTACTCGTCAGCCAGCGCGTTGGCGATTTCGGCGGCTTTCTCCGGTACTTCCGAGGAGAAGCTCACGGCAATGACGCGCGAATTGTCCTGGGGCAGCACCGCCAGCCGCTTCAGGAACTGGTCCACGATCGCGCTCATTTCCCGGGACATGAGCGATGGTGCACCATCGGCCTGGTCATCCAGGTTCGGATTGAATTCCGGGTCCGCATAGAGCTCCAGGCGCTGGATGACGCGGCCGGCCAGCTCGCGGGAACTCAGCACGAGCGACTGACTTTGCACGGTTTCGGCATCGCCGCTGATGCCCGTGACGACGGATTCGACCGATACGAAATTGGTATTTTGCGGTTCGATCAGAATCAGTGCATCGGCCGTATAGCGCGGTGTCGCGAAAATCAGATACAGGGCTGCCAGGATGAGGGCCCCGATCACGGTGCCGAGAAGAATTCGTTTACGGCGGCTGACCGCCACGAGCATCTCGGCCAGACCCGGGTCGGTCGGCTCGATCGCTGCGCGGTTCATCCCGCCCACCGGACTTGTGTTGTCCGGCTGGACGGCACGGATAGTCTGCACGTTTTGTTGCTGCATCAAAAAAACCTTTCTGGTACTTCAATGACATCCCCGGGAAGGATCAGGGTGTTGTCCTCGGCAATAAATTCAGCTTTGTCGTCACCATCACCACGGGTGATGCGAATTCGATTCTTGCGAGCCCGATAGGTATAGCCACCGGCGACCGCGACCGCACTGATAACCGTCATACCGTTTGAATACGGGAAGCTGCCCGGCGCTTTGACCTCGCCGAAAATGTAGAACGGCCGGTAATTGAGCAGCTCCGCGCTGACGCGGGGGTTTTTCAGGTAGTCGGGGCGCAGCAGGTTCGTAATTTCTGCTTCGAGCTCGTTAGCGGATAAACCCGTTGCACGGACATCGCCGATCAGCGGTAGCGAGAGATTCCCCGATGCATCGACATCGAACTCTCCCGACAGATCCTCGTGGCCGTACACCGTGATGCGTAACTTATCGCCGATCGACAGTCGATATGCGATCTCGACGGCGCTGTCATCGGGCGCCTGCGCCTGCAACGATGTCGCCATCGGGCCTGTCGCTACCAACAGCATGAAAATTGTCATGACTCGTTTGAGCATATTTACTCCGGATTCCTGAAAATCAGTCTCTAAAGCTTGCCTTCCACGCCCACGAAGAAGCGATGGATACGATATTCGAAACCCCCGGAATCGGCCGGGCTCGTGTCGCGCGTCTGATAGAGATAGCCGACACGAAAATTGAGGTATCGATTCATCATGTAGATACCCTCGAGGCCCCCTGAAAACAGGTCATCGTCCCGGTCGATACCCTGGAAATCTTCGTTGTTGAAGGCGATATCCAGGCTGAGGATCAGATTGCGCAGTAATTCGTGGTCTACCTCGATACCGAAACCCGTATCGAAGATACCCGCGGCATCCACGATGGTCGTGCCGTTGATCAGACGGTCGGCGGAGAAAATCATCGTCGTCAATCCGGTCAGATTCCAGGTGATCTTGCCGCCGAATATCGGCCCGTCGATCGTGGCAAACCGCGGATCGTCGTAGTCGCGACTGATGTAACCGAGGAATGCCTCCCCGGACATACGGCCGGTCAGATCGATATCCGTGCCGCCGACCAGGTCGTAGCCACGGGAGCTGCGCTCGAAGCCGAAGCGATCGAAGCGGCGATCGTAATGAACGTCGGTCGCGACGAATTGGACGAATGGCCGCAAAACGGGTGAGGTTTCGTGGCCGATCCGGATCCGCAGGTCATTGCGGTCTCGATCCCGGTCCGTATTGTCGATCGATCCCGTCAGCGTGATGGTGTCGTCGAACTCCAGGCGCCGGTGCTTGAATTCTATGCCGGCGCTGAATTGACCGAACGGCTGGCCATAACCGACTCGCAATTCGTCGGACGTGTACAGGGTCGGCTTGATGCCGCGACGATTATCGGGGCTCGTGCGGAATTCGTGAACGTCCGCGTGACGCAGGAATCCGGCCAACTCGCCCCGCCCGATCTCGATTGTTCCGTCGCCCCAGACTCGCCAGTCATCATAGTCCTCGGTACTGACATCGCTGTAGCGGGCGGCAATCAGGTCGAACCCCAACTCGAGTTCATGGCGACTCCAGTCCGATTTCAGAATGACCTCGGGCTTGATCAGGGTAATCAGATCGTCGACCTCGATCACATCAGTCGCGAAAATGTTGCTGTTGCTCATGACGCCCAGGCCGAGCATGGGGAAGAGATTGAACGATCCCAGCCGGACGCCACGGGCGTCCACTTCGGGACGCTGGCGTTCCATTACGGTTTCCGAAATCTTCTCTTCTTGCGCGAGGACCGACAGCGAAGGCATCCCGATCAGCAATGAGCCGATCAGGCTTGCGCCGGCGAGCCGCAGGGTCGCACGACGAATTCGACGGAAATGGGTGCTCGCTATACTCAAAACTTTCTTTTTATTCTTATTATCTATGGGCAGGCGCTGGAGTCCTGCCCGCGGTCTGTCGGCGCTTGCCGCAGATCCGGAAAAAGCCCGGTCCGATCAGTTGTTCACGATACCCCGGCGCGTCGATGAATATCTGGTTCTATGGACATAATTCACGACTCAGGCCACGCTTTTGGCACGTTGTCGCGCAATTATCAGCCCCCAGAGCATCGCGAACAGCAGCCACGAATGGCGCCAGTGGGTGCTGTCGATAAACAGGCTCTGCGTCAGCATGCCGATCGTGCACGCAAACACGACATGAAAATCGCCCAGCAAGGTCGAGTCCCAGCGAAACAGGGCCAGTGACCGATACAGACTCAGCGCGACGAACAGCAGGAACCCTGCCCCGGCGAGCCAGCCACCCTCGACGAAAACGTGCAGATACAGGTTGTGCGGTTCGAGTCCGAATTCCTCATCACTGCGACCGGGCCCGACGCCCAGCGGGGTCGTCGCGATTTTCTGGATCGCCTGCTTCTGGGTAAAAAAGCGGCCTCCCTGGGCCACGTCATATTTCTGCGTCAGCACCGCACGCTGCATGAACCGATCAGCAATGCTTTTGGTGCTGGTAGCGAAGCCGAGCAACGCAACGACCGCCAGAATCATGATCGCATTGACCAGCAGCCACCGCAGTCGGTCCCGGTGCGTTGGCAGGCTTGCTGCAGTCAAGAGTGAAAACAGCCCGCAGGCAATGACGAAATTAAGCCAGGCTCCGCGTGAAAAACTAAGCAGAACTCCGAACGCGAGGAAGCCGAAAACGGCCGAGTTCAGTATTTTTTCCCCAAGCCCGTGGCCATTCAAGACGCGATTCAGGGCATAGACCGCCGCGGGAATGAGGAACGGGGCAAACACGTTTGGATCCTTGAACGGACCTTTGGCCCGCAATCCTGCCTGCCAGTCGCCGAAATTGATAAAGCCGAAGTACTCGAGCATGGCCCAGGTCACGGCGAGGATCGCGGCCGCGAGATACCCCAGCCAGATCGTTCGCAAAATTCGCTCCGGGTTGGCCACAATCAATCCGACGAACAGACACCACGCGAGCGTCATGTAGACCCGCACGGACAGCGAGCGCAGTGTCGTCAAGGGGTCCGCGGATACCGCCGCGGCAATCATGTTGCCGACTGCAAACAGGCCCAACAGGATTGCAGCCGTCTTCATCTCGCGGGGGAAGCGCAGCCCGGTGATCAGCATTCCCACGAGCATGCCGATGACCAGGACATCGTAGGGAGCCGGTTCGATAAACACGATCGAGCTGGTGGCGAGCGTGAGTCCCAGGAACCCGAGTACGAGTCTGGAATACGGGCGCATCACTGCCCCGGCATGCATCGTGGCGACTGTCATAGCTATCTTGTGGCGATTATTATTCGGGCGAACTTTCGGGGGCGCGGAACGTCATTTCGCTATTATGGCGTGCAAAATAATTTTTTCATGCGCCTTTCCCAATGTTTTGAAAATGACAAGTAATTTGTAATCAAAACTTTATGTTGAATGGCATCTCACAGGGACTCATGCCTCGGTATATTGTGAAAAAATAAACCCGATAAATGGATCGCCGAGCCCGCCGCCTGCAGCGACGGGCGAACCGGCTGTCAGCGATACTGGCAGGGGCGCCTGAACCCAAAGCGATGCTGCGTTGCATAGCGCGGCCGGCCGCCTCCTGCTCCATGCGATTTTCTATCTGTCGGAACGCTCGCGTGCAGAGTGAACGATGGAAAACAGCGGCGATGATGATGCTAATGACAACAACAACAATACGAGCGGCAATCCGGACGACCGCGAGACTGGCGATGCTGTACGTCGCCGCAAGCGTGTTTCTGGCGGCCTGCTCATCGTCCCATACGGATGACCCAAACGTCGCGGCCATTCAGCAGTTGCGCCAGGATGCTGCCGTGATGCTGCCGGCCGAAGTGAACGCAGATCTGGATGGATTCCTGGCTAAGGCGGTCGAGGACTACCAGCAGGGCGTCGACGCACAACCCGACGAAGCGGCCGCGCAGGCCTTGTTCCTGGCGACGCGGGATGGCGTCGCAGCCTACATCGACGCACTGGACCGCGCGGTCCGGAATAACCGAGTCGAAGGGATATCCGTCGATACGTTGCACCAGCAAGCCGTCGCGATCATTCAGCGAGTCGACAGCGTGATTACGGGCGAGCCGGTCAATTTCGCCCCGGTTGCCGATGCGGGCATGGATCAAATTGTCGAAAACGAGTTCATAGTGCAACTCGACGGTTCGCGCTCCAGTGATGCCGAGGGCGACGCGCTGAGTTATCGCTGGTCGGTCCAGTCGAAGCCGCCCAACAGCAACCCGACATTGTCGGACCCGACGATCGTCAATCCGGTACTCCAGGTCGCTCAAAGCGGGATTTATGAGATCGAGCTCATCGTGAACGACGGTCGGCAGGACAGCTTGCCGGATAGCGTCAGAATCGAGGTCACACTGCCCAACAGCGCGCCGGTGGCCGATGCCGGCCCGGACCAGACGATCGTAGTCGGCGCCCTGGTAAAACTCGATGGCACCGATTCGAGTGACATCGACGGGGATCCCCTGTCCTATGCCTGGTCGCTGACGACGGTTCCGGTCGGCAGCGCTGCCGCACTGTCCGACCCGACGTCAATAATGCCGACTTTCGTGGCCGACGTTCCGGGCAGCTATATCGCCGAACTCATCGTCAACGACGGTGAGATCGACAGCGGCGTCGACAGCGTGACCATCAGCACCCGGAACAGTGCGCCGGTGGCCGATGCCGGCCCCGATCAGAGCGTTGCCGTCGGCGCGACGGTAACACTGGACGGCAGCGGTTCGAGCGATGTGGACGGCGACCGGCTGAGTTACAGCTGGTCGCTGAGCAGGTTGCCTGCCGGAAGCGCTGCGGCCTTGTCCGCCACGGACGTCGTGCAACCGACGTTCACGGTCGATATGCGGGGTCGCTACGAGGCCCGGCTGATCGTCAGTGACGGCACGACGGAGAGCGATCCGGACGTCGTGAGCATTACGACGCTGAATACCGTCCCGGTGGCGGAGGCCGGCGACGATCGAAGCGCCTTTGTCGGTGAGATCGTTATCCTGGACGGCAGCGCCTCGAGCGACGCCGACAACGACTCGCTGAGTTTTCAATGGGCGTTGATCAGCGTTCCGCAAGACAGTAAAGCGGTATTCGCGGATCCGACGGCCATGCAGCCGGCGTTCACGGTCGACCGGCCGGGCACGTACGTGGCACAACTGGTCGTCAACGACGGCGATCTGGACAGTGCGCCCGACACGGTCAATGTGACGACTATCAATAGTCCGCCGGTGGCGGACGCCGGTGACGACCAGGAGGCCCGTGTCGGCGATCGCGTGCGACTGGATGGCCGGGGTTCCAGCGATGCCGACTTCGACGACCTGACGTTCAGGTGGTCGTTCACCGTGATGCCAGCCGGCAGCGACGTGTCGTTTAATGATCCCGAAAGCAATCGACCACGGTTCGAGCCCGACGTTGGCGGACTCTACGTGGCGCAGCTCATCGTCAACGATGGCAGCGTCGACAGTGATCCCGACACCGTCCGTATCCGCGTCTATGCGGATGACGACGACGATGGTCTCTTTGAGGATGAGGAGATCGCATTGGGCACGAATCCGAACGATCCGGACAGCGACGACGACGGGCTCAACGATGGTGACGAAGTCAACATCCACGGGACGGACCCGCTCGATGAGAATACCGATGGCGACTGTTTCGATGACGGTGTCGAGGTCCAGCAGGGCACCGACCCCTTGAAGAAAAATAATAAGGAGTGCAGAGACTTAGATGATGATTGATAGGCGGTAGCTGGGTCCGGCCCGCTTCGCCGCAGCCGGATGAACGAATTAGTAGCTGTTTTCCCCGCGTATCACGGCGAAGACCGTGCGAAACATGATGCTGATATCGAACAGCAGAGACCAGTTGTCGATGTAGTACAGGTCGTGTTCCAGCCGGCCCAGCAGCGCGGCCTCGTCACGAGTTTCGCCGCGCCATCCGTTGACCTGCGCCCAACCGGTAATGCCCGGTTTGACCTTGTGGCGCACCGCGTACCGATCGATGACATCTTCGTAGAGGACGTTACCGGCCTTGGCGTGCATCGCGTGCGGGCGGGGGCCGACGATCGACATGCTGCCGCTCAGCACGTTGAAGATCTGCGGTAGTTCGTCGATGCTGAAACGGCGCAGAAATGCGCCGACCCGCGTCACGCGGGGATCGTCCTTGCGAGTCAGCGTATCCGCGTTCGTGTCCGTCTGATCCACATACATGGTGCGAAACTTGAGTACGTCGATCACCTGATGGTTAAAACCGTAGCGCGGCTGGCGAAAAAACACCGGGCCCGGGCTGTCGAGCTTGATCCACGCGGCGACGAGCGCCAGGAAGGGCGCGCCGATAATGGTGACCCCCGACGCCACGGTTAAATCGAGTATGCGCTTGGAAATCGCACCCCAGCCGGTCACCGGCTTCTCGAGCAGGCTGAGCATGGGCACGTTGTACTGGTTCGTCGTGCGCCGCAGCAGCAGGTCATGACTCGAGAATTCCGGGCTCAACCGCATATTGATCGGCAGGGCGCCAAGCGAGCGGACGAGCATTAGAACGCGATCCTGAGCCACCGCCGGTAGCGCGACCAGGACTTCGTCCACCCGGTGTACCCTGCACCAGTTGACCATCGAATCGACCCCGCCGAGAACCCTGTGACCGCGGACGAATGGCCCGGTCCTCTCGGAGCGGTCATCGAAGACCGCCACGATCCGGTTCCATGGCTCGTGCAGTCCCTCGATATGCTTGATCAGCCGACGTCCCTGCTCACTGCCGCCATAGATGACGATGTTGCGACCCAGTTTCCTGGCGGCCGCCAGTTGTCGCACGGCCGCGGCAGCGGCGAAGCGAACCGCGATCAACCCGGCCATGGTGC
>JBLYYV010000102.1:0-2756 GCA_048550095.1 Gammaproteobacteria bacterium | reverse complement strand
TTCACTGGACGCATCATGATCCCAGGGGCAGTCACGTCGGTGGCTGGATCGAACACAAAGGCCGACGATACGAGTAAAGAGCTTAAACGTCGTAATGCAATTCGCGTCGCACGAGCTCAGGCAGGCTGGGCGCTTCCCGCTTTCCGCCTGCCATTCCACTCCAGCACCGAGATCGTCAGTGCCGGCAACATCGTGAGTGACACGACCGCCGCGCCGAGAATTCCAAACAGCACGATCACACCGACGCCGCGATAGAGTTCCGTTCCGGCGCCCGGGATAAACACCAGTGGCGAGAGTCCGCAGATCGTTGTCAGCGTCGACATCGCAATCGGGCGTAAGCGCGATGCCACGGCTTCGCGAACCGCGTCGATAGGTGCGCAACCCGCTTCATTCATATGCTGCATGGCGCGATCCACGATAAGGATGGGGTTATTGACGACCGTGCCCATCAGGATCAGGAAGCCGAGCATGGAAATCATGTCGAACGGCTGGTGCAGGCTGCCGAGACCGATCCAACCGAGCACGGCGCCGACGCCGTTCAGGAGGGCCAGCCCGACAATGCCACCGGCAATGCCGAGCGGAATCGTTGTCATGATCAGCCACGGGTAGCCCCAGTGCTTGAAGATGGCCACGAGCAGGAGATAAATGATAATCAGCGAGACGGGCAGGTTGGCGGCAAGCGCGGCCTTGGTCGCGTCAAGCTGATCGCTGGCGCCGGAGATATCGACATTGACGCTCGCCGGCAATCCACCGGTTTCCCTGAGATAGGCCACGACGTCGTTGCGGACGATCTCGACGCCTTCCTCAAGCGCAATGGACGCCGGCGGGATGATATTCAGTGTCACGGTTCGCTGGGCGTTGATCCGCCGGATTGTATTCGTGTCGACGGTCTCGCGAATGGTCGCGATCGAGTCCAGCGGCAGGATGCTGCCCTGCGGCGTGTAGATGGGCAGTCCGCCCAGGCTGTCGAGATCCATCTCGCCGCCCGTGGTGCCGTAAAGATACATGTCGATCTTGTCATCCGCTTCGAAGTACTCGTCAACGAACGCACCGTCTGTCAGCGCCGCGACGGCGTAACCCACATCGTTGGCGGCCAGGCCGAGCTCCGCGGCGCGCGCCCAGTCGGGGTGAACCTCGAGCAATGGCTGCGACAAGGCCAGCGAGGACGGGCTGGACTGGATGCGGGGATTGCCGAGCACTTCCTCGGCCCGGCGATACGTCGCCATCGCCGCATCGTAGATCACGCTGAGAGTCGGGCCGGAAATATCGAGGTTAATGCTGCGTGTTCCACCATCGTTGCTGGAGATGATCGAACCGCGAGCGGCGAAGGCGCGCATCCCCGGGTACTGCCGGTAGCGTGCGGTGAACGCATCCATCAGCTCATCGATGTCGGCGGGCCTTATGGGTTCCGATATGATGCGAAAGCCGTCGGCCGAGATTCTCGTATTCAGGTACCTGATCGCCGGCACATCGGTCTCGCCGCGCGCAAAGCGGTCGGGATCGTCATCCACGAACTGCAGGAAATAGTCCTGCACTTCGAATCCGATCTCCTGCATCGTCTCGATGTTGTAGCCGGGCGGAGCGCTCATGGACGCGAACGTCTTTGGCTCTTCGCCCTCCGGCAGGTATTCAGCCGGCGGCGTCAGCAACAGGATGACGGCGATGCTGGCTATGACAATGCCCCCGATCGTCATCTGTCGCCGCTTGCTCGTGGCGATGAGGGCGTCGATACCCGCGAGCAGTCGCTCCCGCAGCGCGCCCTCGGTGTGCGAGCGATGTTCGGTGCCGAACGACAGCCGCGCGCTGGCCGTTGGGATCAGCGTAATGGCGACCAGCATCGACGCCAGGATCGAGGCAGAGATGGCAATAGCAACGTCTGAATAGAGCTGCCCGGCTTCTTCGCGTATGAATAGTACCGGCAGGAAAACCAGGATCGTCGTCAGCGTCGAGGCCAGCACGGCCGTCCATACGCTTTTTACGCCTTCGACGGCGGCCCGGAACCTGTCAAGACCCTGCCGCCGCTTGAGCTCGATGCTCTCGATGACAACGATGCTGTTATCCAGCGTCATGCCGATCGCGAACGCGACGCCGGCCAGCGAAATGACATTGATCGTGCGTCCCGCAGCCAGCAACCCCAGGAACGCGGCGATCGTGCAGATCGGAATGCCCAGCACGCCGACAGCCGTTGCACGCGCCGACCGCAGGAACAGGAACATCACGCCGGTGGCGAACAGCGCACCCAGCCCCAGGTTCAGCCAGACGTTGCGAATGGAGGCCTCGACATAGCCGGCATCTTCGGCCATGAGCTGCATGCGCATGCCGTTGGGCTGCAGCACATCGCGGTTCACCTGTTCCACCGCGTCGAGCATCGCGTACTTGATGTCGATAACGTTCGAACCGGCCTCGCGATTAACCGAGGTAAAGAGGATCGGCTCGCCGTTGAAATAGGCGTAGCTGCGAATCTCGGAATGGTCGAGCTCGATAGTGGCGATATCGCCCAGGCGAATCAGCGAGTCACCGCGTCGATCGACGATCAGGTCTTCAAGCGAGGCGATGGAATCGAACCGCCCAACGGTGCGCAGCAGGTAGCGGCGCTTGCCTCCTTCTATTTCACCGCCCGAAACGTCACGGTTCCGCGCCCGGATCGCATTGCGAACATCGAGGATCGTGATCTGCCGGTCCGCCAGCCGGGTCGGGTCGAGCAGTATCCTGATCTGCCGTTCCGCGCCGCCGGACACATTGACCTGCGAGACGCC
>JBLYYV010000101.1:0-16897 GCA_048550095.1 Gammaproteobacteria bacterium | reverse complement strand
CGCGACGGACTGGACGCACACCGGCGTCGTCATGCGCGTTCATGATGAGGTCATGTTGACGGTCGAGGGAAATACGAACGACGACGGCGCACGCGAAGGATACGAGGTGTGCCAGCGCGTCCGTAACTATCGGCGCAAGGATTTCATCCTGTTGTTCGACGCCTAGCTCGGAGCCCTGAGTCGGTGGCCAGGGGCGTCATCAAGAGTCTTCGACCCGAGTCATCGCCCAGAGTCATCCCGACGGCGCAGCTTGCTACAGCGCGTTGTCCTCGGCGCTCGCGCGTTCTTTCTCGCCGACGCGCACGAGCCATGCGTTCGGGTATTCACGGATCCATTCCGCGAGCGCGGCCTTCGCGTCGGCTTCGTCGTCGAAGAAGCCGAGTCTCAGTCGATACCATTTCTCGCCGCCAACCGATGCCTCGGTAACGTATAGCAACGAGTCGTCCGACAAGACCTTCGCCGTTTGGATCGGTTTCGGATCGGAGTGCAGGTTGACTGCGTAACGCGCCATCGCACTCGGGCGCGGCATGACTACGGCCGCCTGCCGGGAATCCGTTTCCGGTTCCGGCGCCTCTACTTGCTCGATCTCGCCGGCGTCCGGTTCGTCCGCGACAGATTCGATCGGCGGGTCGACTTTGGTTTCTTCCGTGACCGGTTCTTCAGGCCCGGGTGTCACCGGCACGGCGTCGGACTCGCGCGCGATGACGCCGCTCGCGGCGACCGTTTCGACCGCGCCCGCGACAGGCGGTGACTCGGCGCCCGCGGCGGGCGGTATTTTCGCCAGGCTCTCCGGCGATATTTCCGCGCTCGTCGAGGATTCCTGCGAATTTGCGGTCGCTGCATCGGCGGTCGGTTCGACGACCGTGTTCGGCTCCGTCACGGGTTCGACCTGCGTCGTCACTTCGCCGGTCGGCGGCTCGAACGACGTTTCGTTCGGCCGCGTCTTGTCCGACGGTGGCGGTTTGCGGAAGGTGTCCTCGATGTGTTTCTGCACGACCTGCGACTGGTCAATCAATTCCGCACGTTCCTCGTCATACATCTGGTTCGCATAGTCATTCAGTTTGGCCACGTACGCGTCCTGGTTGACGATGCGCGGGGTGATGATGACGACGGTCTCCGTATTCAGCGTCGTGCGCGACTGCGTCGAGAATAGCCAACGCAGCCCCGGGATACGCCCGAGGAACGGCACGCCGGTCCGACCCTCCGTGGTGCTGTTACGCATCAGCCCGCCGATGAAGATCGACGCGCCGCTCTCGACGAGCAGCTGTGTCGTGACCTCGGTGGTCGTCTGCGACGGGATGCCGTTCTCGTCCACCGTGCCCACGCTGACCTCGGGGTGAATGTTCAGCAGGATCTCGCCGGTATCGTCGATCGACGGCGTCACGCGCAGGATCGTGCCCGACTCGAGGAACTCGATCGATTCGGTCGTGACCTGGTTGATCGTCGTCGTGACCGCGTATCCGCGTCGATCACCGATGATGACTTCCGCTTCCTCGTTGACCACCGTCACGACTTTCGGCGACGCGAGATTGCGCACGCGGCCGTCCGCTTCGAGCGCGCGCAGAGCGATTTCGAGGTTGGGTTCGAGGTAGTTGAAAAAGAAGCCGGCGTTACCGCTGTTGCCCGGCGTAATACTGTTCGTGCCGAAGTCGCCGGCGCCGTCCGGACTGTTCGTGAAGAGACCGGTCCAGTCGATACCGTAGGACTGCTCGTCGGTGAGCTTGATCTCGAGGATTTTGGCTTCGATCAGCACTTGTGGCGGACGCCGATCCAGCTCGGTCAGCAGGCGACCGATGCGGTAGACGAAGTCCGGCCGATCCTCGATAACGAGCAGTCCGCGTTCCGGCACCGACGTGATGTTGCCGAAGTCCGACAGGTAATCGCCGAGCTTGTTCTCGAGCTCCCCTGCATCCGTGTACTGAACCGGGAAGGAACGGACCACGGTGAAGCCGCTGCCGGCGTTCTTGCCGGCCTGTTCCTCGGGCAGGATGAAATAGGTGCCCTGCCGGCGCTCGACGGCGTAGCCGCCGGCGTTGGCTATCGAACGTATCGCGTCGTCCAGCGTGACGTCATAGAGGTTGAACGACACTGCGCTGTCGACGCTGTCGCCGAGCAGGATATTGACCCGGTACTGCCGCGCGAGCATCGCCATGACTTCGGCCATCGATGCGTCGCGCATGCCGAGTGTCAGCCGCTCTCCGGCCGCTGCCGGTAAGGGTGCGGCCACGCATAACGTCAGCGTCAGGATCAGCGCGAAGCGCCTGATGGTGGCCGCGATGAGTTTGGAATCAGCGTTCATTACGATCATTGTCCTGCTCGGAATCTTTATCCGGGTCGAGCGATAGCGTGACGATCTCGTCGTCGCGCAGGAATACGGCATGGTCCTCGGCGACTTCCAGCAGCTTGTAGCCGCGGGCCTCCTCGCCCGGACCGATAATCTCTCCGCTCAGGTTGACCAGCGACCGGCCACCGGCGAAAAGAATGCCGCGGATCTCGGCTTTGCCACCGGTCGTCGAGCCGGTCAGCGCATTCGGCCTGGCCGCCGTCGTCAGAAACTCCTCGGGTACCTCGAACGGATCACGACTCAGGCGTTGCGCATTCGCCGGGGTCGTCAGCAGCGCGAGCGCCAGGGTCAACATGATTCGAAGCGCTACACTGCTCATTGCTCGCTCCGGTATGCGGCCATCGTCAGGTCGACCCGCAGTGGCGCTTGATCCCCGTTCGTCGGGGCATTCGCTGCTTTGATGTCGAAACGTTTCACGACGACGAATCCGAGTTCCGTGCCGATGTTGTTCAGCCAGTCGAAGAAGTCGAAGTAACTGCCTTCCAGCTCGACGTCGAACACGAGCTCGCGGAACTGGTTCAGCGGCGTGCCTTCCCTGGGCGTGACGCTGACGAGCGTGACGTCGTTGCGCCACGAGATCGTCTGCAGTCGTCCGATCACGAACGCTTCCATCTGTTTCGCGGGCAGGTTGGACGCATCGCCGTTCAGCGTGCGCTCCATGCGCTCGACTTCGGCGCGCATCGTGTCGAGCTGCATCTCGAGTGACGCACCCTCGTTCACGTTCGCCTGTAACAGGTGCAGCGACGCCCCTGTTGATTGATACGCGCGCCATTCCGGCAGCACGACGTAGGTCAGCAGTGCGACCAGTAACAGACCCAGGCCGCCGTAGCTGATCAGCTGCAGTTGCTGAGGCTGGAGTGTCTGCAGCCGGGCGCTCATCCGCGGGCCTCACTGTTCAGCACGACGGCGATGTCGAACTCCACGACGTCCTGCGTGCCGCGGCGACTGAGTTCGGTCTTCTGCACCTTGACGTCGACGACGGTCGGCTGTGCATACAGGCCGTTGACGAACTGTGACAGCGCTTCATGATCACTCGCCTGACCGTTGATGGTCATGTGTGTCTCGACCATCCAGGCTTCCCGTTGTCCGGATTGCGACGATTCCGGCACGACGATGAAGTAACCGGTCTCGACGCCGCTTGCCTGGCTCTCCGGCACCATGACGCCGGCGCGTTGAAACTGCCAGCCAAGGAACCAGACATCGGCGTCCTGCAGGGCTGCATCGATTGCGACGAATACGGAACGGGCCGGCGCGCCGCTGCGCAGGCTGCTCAGCATCGATAGCTGCTTGGTGAGGGCATCCTTCTTGCTGTCCAGCATTTCCAGTTCGCTGCGTTGCTGCGCGGTGACGGCCTGCTTCTTCTCCAGTAACAGGACTTCGATGCGGAGCTGGCCAACCCGCTCGGTCAGCGCGGCGAACGCGAGCAGCGGCAGCGTCACGATCAGCACACTGGCCACGACCATCTTGCGCACCCAGCCGCGCATCCAGTTAGCGCGTCGATATTCCGTCGGGATCAGATCGATTTCATGCGCCATCGGTCAATCCCCTCAAGGCCAGGCCGGTGGCGATGGCCAGATCGGGTCCGATGCCCGGATAGTTCTCCATGCCCTTGCCCGTCGCGGTGTCGAAGATCGCGGCGAGTGGCAGCGTATCGGCCACCGGTACATGCGCGACTTCACTGAGCATGCGGTCCGCGCCGGGCCAGCGCGCCACGGTGCCGAAGGCGTAAACGGCTTCGACGGCGTCGCCTTTGCTCTCGGATGCGACGTACAGGCAGGCGCGGCGAACTTCTTCCGCGAGGCGCGAGAAGACGGGGCGCACGATTTCGACCACCGGGTTCAGGTCGTCGGCAGTGATCGTGCCGGTTGCGCCCATGGGTTTCCGGGTCTGCCGGAAGCCCTCGCGTAACGCGATGTCTTCGGCCATCTTGGTACTGATGTCGAGGCCACGGGCGATTTGCTGGATCAGGGGATTCGCGCCGAACTCGATTTCCTTGTCCATCAGCAGCCGGCGGCCGGAGATCAGTGTCAGGTAGGTGTGATCCGCGCCGTAGTTGATCACCAGCACATTGCCCTGGTTCTCCGCCTCGTGCGGCAGCGCGCTGACGACACGATTGATCGCCGCGGGCCCCACTTCGAGTTCGGCGACCTCGAGACCGGCCCGGCGCATGCGATCGAGAAATTCGAGCACGTCGGCACGGCGGCTCGTCGTCACAAGCGCGACTTTCTCGCGAGCCTTTTCGTTGCCGCGCACGGGCATGTAGTCGATGACGTAGTCATCCAGCGGGCCGTCGAGCCGCTCCGCCATCAGCCGCAGGATGCGCTCGCTGTCGGGCGTCGGGCCGGCCGCCTGGTAGTTCAGCGACGCAATTCGCGTCATCGCCGGCGGGAGCGCCGTGACAATGCGGTGGCCTTTGAACATGCCGCGACCGAGCAGCGCGGTTTTCAGTTCCTGTAGCGCTTCGGGATCGGCAAGCGTTTCCTCGCGCGTGTCGGCGTACGGCGCCGAGGCCCATGCGCGCAGACACAGCGAACCGGATGCGAGGCGCCGCAACTGCACGGCATGCGCCTGCTCTTCGGCCAGGTGTAAACCGATGGGGCCGACGCCGCTGATTTTCTGTTTCGGCGCCAGGCCGCTTTTCAATTTTTCCAATAGGGCCGACATCAGGTGGTGGGCACCTCGACCAGCGTGTGCGTGCGTTCGTGAGGCGGGCAGCGCTTCTCGGCGTAAAGTTTCTCGTCCGCTTCCCGGTACACGTCGTCCAGCTCCCGGGCTTTTTCCTCGACGACCTCTGCGAATCCGGCGCTGACCGTCACGTATTTTCCTTCCGTCGCCCGCAACACGACCGGGTCGGTACCGAGGTGGCGCAAACACTGGACGATGTCCTCGCGCGCTCTCTGCCCGACATACAGGATCGCGAACTCGTCCCCGCCCAGCCGGATCACGATGGAGTCGCCGGGCAGGTTCTCGTTCAGCGTCTTGACGAGCTGCTTCAGGATCGCGTCGCCGGCGTGATGTCCGAAGGTGTCGTTCAACGGTTTGAACTTGTCGATGTCGAGCAAGGCGAACGTCAGCTGTTGCTGGCGCGCGCTCGCGTCGTACGCGAGCCGGTTGTAATGCTTGTCGAGGAAGCGGCGGTTGTAGGCGCCGGTCAACGGATCCGTCAGTGAGGCCTGCTCATGTTTGCGCTGCGCCTGTTCGAGATCGTAGCGCGTCTCGATGTCGTCCTTGCGCACGCGCACGTTGCGCGCGACGAGCACCAGCGCGATCGCCGAACTCGCGACGAACAGGAACTGTAGCGTCCACAGGGTTTGCACGTCGAAGCGGCCCTTGACCGCGATCGTGGATGCGGTGAACAGCGTGTAGATCAGGATCGCGACGGCCGCGGCTTCTTTGAGTCCCCACGGCATCAGCGGCACGGCGACGAACAGCATCACGGCACTGGCCATCAGCGCGATGTCGAAGTGTCCGGCGCGATGCGCGACGAGAACAATGGCCGTCGCGTACATGATCAGGTAGGTCATCGCGAGGTAGTGCAGCGTCGGCGTGTCTTTCACGTAGCGGACCGACCAGATCATGTGAATGCTGAGCAGGCTCAGCAGGCAGAACGTGTTGAAGTAAGCGTCGCCGCGACCGGCGCGAAACTCGAGAAAATAGATACCGACCTGTAACGCGAGCAAAAGGATCGCGAGCCAGATCAGGCCGGCGCGTGTCTCGGGCAGGATCAACTGCCGCGCATAGGACGTCACTTCGTCACGCGCGAACTCCGTCGCCGACAACAATTTCTTGACGCTCAAATTCACCGCTCTCATTGCTCCTTATTACTGTTCGGACGGTGCACCGCGGCAGCCCGCGGGCACGGTCTTACAGGCAAAAGATTAAGGAAAACGCGCCGTCGAGACTGTGATCCAGTGCCAATTCCGGCGGGCTTATGACAAGCTCGGCGAGATCGTGGACGGCAAGTTGCCGGGCGCAACTGTGAACTGCATCACACCATTGATCGCAGCGTTCGGGCGGGCGAAAGAGGGTATTCCGTCGATCGGAAGAACCAGAATCTACCCAATCCGCTACGGGATCGGGGCGATGGCGATCGTCACCGTGCGAAATTCCTCACTGGCGCTCAGCGCGAAGGCCGACGTGCCGCTATTGCCCGCAACGGCTTGCATCACATAGCCGGCGCCGCTCGAGGATGTGCCGTTACCCTGGCTGCTCTTGTCCATCGTGATGGCGGTGTGGCCGCTAAGGCCCGGGGCATCCACGGTGATGTCGTCGTCATCAAAGCCGCCGAGGCGCAGGATCATGGCGTCCGCGACCGTTGTAGTCACGGCCGGGCTGGATGGCGCACTCGATGAGCCGCCAGCGGTCGCTGTGACGTCGATTGGGGTCGCCGGATTGTGACCCGTGAAGCGCATGACCGTTCCGTAGACTTTCTCGCCATCGCTCCATGACCACGTGTAGCTCGCGGGTTCAGATGCACCCGCGAGCTTCCACCAGACGCCGTACGTCACCTGGCCGCTCTGCTCGGCCAGATCGATGACGGTCCAGCCCGCGGGCGCCGACATCGAGGCCGATTTGCTGCCGTCCGTCACCAGGGTCGCAATCAGCAGATCGCCGGTTCCCGTGCCGGCCGGCTTGTCGACGGAAAGGTTCGTGGCAGCGGTGGCCTTGGCCTCCGTGAACTCCTGGAACACGACGCCGGTCGGGCCACCGCCGCCACCACCGCCTTCACCGCCGGCCCACTCGAGCGAACGCTTCATCAGGTCCAGCGCCTCGGTGGTCATCTGGGCCGTCGTCGCGGGCCCGAACGGCAGGAACACCCGGCGCGCCGCGGCGGGGTTGCCGTCATAGCGCGTGGCGCCGGCGTCCAGCGCGACGAGGGCGAATTCCGCCGTGGCGAACTCGCCGATGATCTGCAGGTCCGGCGCCAGCGTGCCGGACGGCTTGCCCATCGACATGAAGCTGCTCAGCAGGCTGATCGAACCGCCGCCATAGGGCGAGCTGATGTAGTGGGCCGGATCGCTCTTGTTGAAACTGTTGGCGCTGAACGTATCCGTCGTGCCGCTGCTGAAGCCGAAGTTGTCGAGCTTGCCCGGGAATTCGTCGACGATCGGGATCGCGGCGCCGGTCAGCTTGTTGGCCAGCGTACCGCCGCCGACCGAGTTCGTCACGAACGCGACGTCGTGGGAAGCGACGGCCGCATCGAACGCCGACTGCGCCTCACTGTCGTCGAATACCGTGACGTCGTATCCCCAGCCCGCGAATTCGGTCAGCCGGCCGGCGTCCTGCGCCGTCAGCGAACTCGGGCTACCGACGACCATCAGTAGCTTCGTCGGCGCCGGCGGCGGCGTCGCCAGCTCGGCGATATCCGACAGTGTCAGCACCCGGTCGTACATGCGCACGTCGTCCAGCACGCCGTTCCAGTATTCTGCATCGATGGATCCGCCTATCATCAGATCCGCGGTCTCGGTCGTCGGCTCGAACGTGATGGAACCCGTCTGCACCTCCGTTCCGTCGACATACAGACGTACCTCGTCGGTCGCATTATCGAAGCTGGCGGCCAGATGGTAGAAGGTGTTCGACGCCAGGTTCGCGGTCGCTGTCTTGACCGAGCGGAAGCTGCCCTCGGCCCAGAAGCCGAATACGAGTTCGTCGTTCTCGATGCCGAACCAGTAATTGGACGCGCCGTTCGCGGGCGTGTCTTTGGAAATAATGGCCTGGTAGCCGCCGCCGTTGTCGAGCGTGTTACTCCATGCGGTAAAGGTCATGCCCTGGGTCAGCAAAAGGGTATCGTCGTGCGGCACGTTGATGTAGTCGTTGGAACCGTCGAATGAAAGACCGCCGTCGAGCTGGCCCGAAGTCCAGCTCGGTCCGTTCGTCAGCGTGCCGTTGTGGCCGCCGATCGAATCCACTGCGTTCAGTCCGGTCGTCTCGTCGAGCTTCCAGTGCGCCAGCGGGCCGCTTGTGCCGGGGTCTAGACCCGCACCCCATTCGAGCGCGCGGCGCATGATCATCAGCCCGTCTGCATTCAGTGCATTGATGTCGAAACCGGCAGCGCCCCATGGCAGCGCAACGCGCCTCCCGGCTGCAAAACCACCACCAAACAGGTCCGCGTTCGTGTCCAGTGTCAATAAAGAAGGCTCGAAGAAGCTGCTAACCTGGTTGGTTTCCGCAAGGATCTGAGCTCCCGGTGCCGAACCGTTGTTGGTAAAACTCAACGGCTGATTCGACGTCGTAATCGTCGTCGTGCCGAGTGCAAGACCGCTCGTAATGTAGTGGGTGTTCTCGAGGATTACGATTTCGCTTCTGCTATTGCTGTCGGTGTCTCCGGTGAAACCTAGTTCAACCAGCAGCGCTTCTTCCTCATTGACGACGCCGACGGTCGTATCGGTTAACTTGCTGCCAATCGCGCCTGGATCTGATCCTTCGGTGACGAACACGACATCGTTGCTTGCCAAAGCCGCATCGAAATTCGCCTGGCTATCGCTCTCGTCGATCAGGTTGACGATGAAGTCCCATGACTCCATCAGTGCCCGCTTGGCGTCCTCCTGGGCCGTCAGGTTGGCCGGGTCGCCGACGACGAGCAGCACGTTGGTGGCGCTGCTGTCACCGGCGCCCATCGCCCAGGCGATCGCGCGCTGGACCAGCAACAGGCCGCTGCTGTTCAGGTAATCCCAGCTGAGATTGCTGTCGCGCCCGAGCGGCAGCATGACCCGGCGAGCCGGTACCGGGGTGCCGCCGCTGCCCAGCGCGCCCGCATCGAGCGTGACCAGTGCGCCGGCGCCGCCTGCGGTCCCGAGCAAACGCGCGTCCGGTGCCGGGCTGCCGGACACCGTCAGCAGTTCCATATCCGCTGCGTATATATCGAGTGGTCCGGCTGCGAACGGTCGCGTGACGTAGTGGTCCGTGTCCGCGATCTCGATCGCCGCATCGACTGGCCAGGCACTGCTCGTAGCGAATCCCAGGTCGTCGTTGTAGCTCCCGTCCTGGCTGACGACGCCGATCGGTGCGTTCTGCAGCTTGGTGCCAAGCTGGGTTGCGTTGACGGTCTCGGAGATGAACACGACGTCGGCGCCGGCCATCGCGGTGTCATAGGTCGACTGGTTCGCGCTCTCACTGATGATTTCAACCGTGTAGCCCCACGATTCGAACAAATTCTTTTTGAGCTCGTCCGCCGGCACCAGCGTCGTCGGGTTGATCACCGCCATCAGGATCGTGCCAGACCCCCGCGGCGCCAGGCATGTCGTGCCGCATTCGCATGCATAGGTGATCGTCAACTTCGGCTGAACGCCCGCGGTCGTGTCTTCCTTCGAGGAGAACTCGGCCTCCTGAAGGCCGCCCGCGGGCCTGAGCATCAGGCCGTAGTTCGGCTCGCCGTCGAGCCAGCGCTGCACCAACGCCGCAATATCCCAGCTGACCCAGGTCTCGGTGCCCGCAATCGTCGTCTCGGCGACGGCACCCGCTTCGAAGTCCCCGCCCGGCGACGCCCACGCGTTGCTGCCGTCGTGGGTGAACCACGTGGAGCCGTCAGCCGTGCCGGTACCGCTCTTCGTCCCTTCGACCCAGTCGCGGGTGACCCGGTGTACCGTCGCCGCGCCGGACGTTCTGATGTCATCCAGGTGGAGTTCGAGTTGCGCCGACCGCACGTACGCGCCTGGCGGCACGCCGGCCAGCGCGAAGCGGATGAGCGGATATTGCCGCCAGTCGCTGCCGTTGTCGTTGATCTGGACGTACGTCGCGCCGCCGTAGTTGCGCGCGCTGTAGAACGAGTCCGGCATCGCGTCTTCACCGGGGTCGGTGCCGAGCTGCAATGTGACCGTACCCGGCGGCTGGTAGGCCGGCGTTACGGGCTGGTTCAGCGTTCGCGTCTTGCCGTTGGCCAGCGTGCCGGTCGCGGTGACGTTCAGCGGTGAGGCCGCGCCAGTGCCGACGACGACTTCCAGCCGCGGCGACGTGCCGCCGCTCTCCCGCCCCTGGTATTCGGCGTAAAGGCCTTCCGCCGTGGACAAGAACATGATGCCGTGATTCGGTTGGCCGTTGACCCAGGCCTGGACCTGCGCCGTCAGGTTGATCGACACCCAGACGCCGCCGGTCGGCTGCGCGGGAATCATCGCGAGCCGCGCCGCGTCGAATTTGTCGTTCACGTCGGCCCACGTGGCGCCGTCCTCGGTCCAGTCGGCCGTGATGCGGTGGACGTCGATCGGGCCCTGCGGATGTTCCTTCCCCGGTTCGAGGTAGAACCACGCAACCGCGGACCTGACCTGTGCGGCCGACGGCAGCGTGGCCAGGTCGAAGCGGAATAGCGCGCGTTCCAGGACGGGGCCTTCGGACCGGATGTGTTGCCGGCCGGCCCCGGTGTTGGTCGGGTTGTCGCTGCGGATCCACGCATCCTGGTCGGGCACCACCGAATACACGGTGTTGCTGCCTCCGCCGGTCGACGCAGCGCTGTACTTGTCGGGGCCTATGGCGGTTTCGGCGATCGTGAAGTCGCCCATGCAAGAGGCGTTGCGGGCCTGCCATCGCGCATGCTGCATGCCGGCCGCGGCCGCGTAGTCGAGCCTGCGGACCTCCATGTCGGCCGAAGCCAGGTGAATCTCGCCGAGTTCCTCTCCGCCGCGCAACGCCACGACGGCCGCGATGACCAGCAGGAAAACGAGTACCGCGACGAGCGCGATGCCGGATTGGTTCCGGCGGTTCACAGTGCGCCTCCCACGCGCACGCGCGTGTTGACCGAGACGGTACCCGCCGCCGTTGTAGATAGTTCCAGTGTGATGTCGACCAGTTGAGGCAGGCCCGCCGCGTTCGGCAGGCGCTCAAAACGTATACGCGAAACATTCTCCGCGATCGTGAACGCGATGAAGTCACGGCCGTCGACCTTGAAGTCGAAATTCAGGTCGAACGGATACGGCACGCGTTCCTTCAGTTCGTCGCCTTCGAGGTAGAAGACGAGCGCTTCGATCCCGTCTTCGTTGGTCCGGCCGTCTTCGTCATCGTCGTTCGCGTTTCCCTCATCGACATTGCCGTCCTCGTCGTCGTCGACGCCACAGATACCGGGGCAGCCGTCGCCGTTCTTGTCGGCTGGCGGGTCCTCGTCGACGTTGTTGTCGTTGTCGTCGTCGATGCCGTTCTCGGGATCGTCGTCGGCGTCGTTGAAATACTCGTCGTCGTCGCGTACGTCGAATTCATCGACCGAGCCGTCGCCGCCGTCGTCGATTCCATAGATGCCGCTGGCGCCGTCATCGCTCTGATCGCCGCCCGGGTCCTCGTCGATCAGGCCGTCGCGGTCGTTGTCGGCGTCGGGGATGCCGTTGAAGTCGATGTCCACGTATTCCGGCAGCGTTACGGCGAGCACTGCCGTCGCCAGCGTGCTGCTGCCGATCGGTGGTGATGGCGGCACGGTCTGCTCGCGGATGTTCTCCGGCCAGTCGGAGAGCGCCTTGTCATTTAGAGGCAGCAGCAGCCGTCGCGAATGGCTGACGGCGCGGACGATTCGGTTCAGCGCGAACTCGGCGTCGCGCGTCAGTGCGATTCGCTCGTCGAGGTAGGTCTGTGAGCCCAGCAGACCGGTTACGACGCTGTTCAGGCCCGCGAACAGCAGCGTGACGATGAACAACGTCACGAGGAGTTCGATCAGCGTCAAACCCGCCGTCGCCCGGCCGGGACCTGGCTCCAGTCGACAGCGATTTGTCCGCAGCTGGTTCATCGGCTGACCACCGTTTCAACGTACTGCGGCGTATTCTCGATTTCCGCCCGGACCCACAGCAGGTCGTCGTCAGCTCCGGTGAATGGATCGCCATCCGCATCGGCGTTGTCGCCGTCATAACGTGCGATATAAATCACCAGCCGTCCCGGCGTGCCGCCAGGTTCCGAATAGGCGCTTGGTGTGGTGTCGGGCCCGGCCGCCGCGTCCAGGTTACCGAACGGTTCAGCCAGCACCTCCTCGAAGCGCCCGACCAGGCGATACTGATCGGCGACGTAGCCTTCGTTCGTGGCCGTGCCTGACACCGCCGAGCGCAGCGCGTCCATCGCCGGAATGAGCCCGATCAGCAGAATCAGTGTCGCGACCAGCGTCTCGACGTAGGTCAGCCCGGCCTGTCGTACATGCCGAATCGATGGCCGGCCGTTCATTGGATCGTGACTCGGCCGGTATACGATTCGATCGAAACCCTGCGCTCATAGCCGTCCAGTTCGAAGATGATCGAAGCGGGCATGAGGTGATAGGTCTCGCCGGCGATCGGCTTCATGTAGACCGGCAGGCCCTGCGCGTCGAATAGCAGTCGCCGGCGGGGGCCGAGGAACCAGTAGTTGAATACGTCGCTCGTGTTGCCGATAGTGACGCCCGACATCAGCTTGTCGTCGTCTAGGTCGAAGGTATACGGCTGGCGCGTGACCGGGTGATACAGCACCGATTCGCCATCGACGGGCTCTTCGGACAGATCGGTCTTTTCGACCGTCACGCGATTCTGGTTGTGTTCGACGAATACGCCGTGCACGTTACCCGTGCGGAGCGCCTCGCTGCGGGCGAAACGAATGGCTTCGGCAGCCTCGGCGGCTGCGAGGTCGACCCTGTCGGGACTGCCGGAGCGAATGCCCGGGGCAACGACGGCCGCCAGCACACCGAGGATGATGACGACGACCAGCAGCTCGGTGATCGTGAATCCGCGTTGGCGCGTGGGTTCGCCATGAACGTGCTGCGCCATGCGTCCCGGCCTCCGGAAATGAAAAAGGGGCGCTCTGCTTTCGGCGAAAAAGCAGGGCGCCCCCGGTATTCGTGATCAGTAGTCTTCGTACGGGACGCCCTGCGAGTCGGTGTCCGTGTCGTTGGCGATGAACTTGCCCGAGGTTACGTCGTACTTCCAGCCGAGACCTGCGCCCGTGCCGGCCATGGCGAGGTCGCCGGAGCTGGCGCCGCCGGCGGCGACGATTTCCACGGCATTGCTGCCGGTAACCGGGTTGGCCGGGATGTCGCTGTCGTCGAGATACGGGCCGAACGGGAACGTACCTGCGTCGGCGCGCGAACAGGCCCCGCCGTCGCCATCCGTGTACAACACCAGCTGGTCGACCAGTGCCTGACGATCCTCGGCGGCGCCGGTACCGTCGGTGCCGGTGCAGGCGGCCGGTACGGACGTCAATGCAGCCGGATATTCACCGTGCTGCTGGCGATACAGTGAGATGGCACCGCGAATCGCGGTCAGATTCGACTTGAGCGCAGCTTCCTGTGCGTCAACGGTGGTTGACGCGAATTGCGGCACGACGATCGCTGCCAGAATCGCGAGGATGATCGCGACGATCAGCAGTTCGACCAGCGTGAAGCCCGCCTGTTTGATGTTGGCCATTCCCTGTCTCATTACAAAATCCTCATTCCCTAGCTTGTCGCCCCGCAGCGGAGCATGTGCCCTAAATATCGGCAATTGCACGTAATTCTTAACGTTTCAGCCCGGTGCAGATATGAACTGGTTCACGTTAAGTAAACTTTGAACTGTGAAATGGATCACGTAACGGCCTTGCTGAGCTTGAAGATCGGCAGGATCAGCGAGCTGACGATGACGCCGACGACGACGCCCATGACCAGCAGCATGACCGGTTCCGCCATCTTGCTGAGTGCGACCAGCCGGCGGCTCAGCTCGCGTTCGTAGTGTTCGGCGACGCGGCCCATCACCATCGCCAGGTTGCCCGAGGCCTCGGCCGTCGTGACCATCTCCTTGACGAGATCCGGGATGAAGGGGCTCTCGGCGAAACCGGCCGCGATCGTGCCGCCGTCCTGCACCGAACGTTCGACGCGGGCCATCAGACCGCGGAAACGATAATTGCTGACCACGTCGCGCGCCGCCTCGAGTGCGTCGACGATCGACACGCCGTGCGTCAGGGACAGGCTCAGCACGCGGAAAGATTGCGTCACGTAGAGCTGGACGAACACGCCGCTGACGACCGGGATTCTCAGTTTCCAGTCGTCGATCAATGCCGTGCCCGCCGGCGATTTAATGCCGCGCACGAGGAGCATGCCGCCCGCGCCGACCACTGCCAACACTTGCCACCAGTAAGTGCGCAGGAAGCCGCTGAACCACATCAATACGATCGTCGTGGCCGGCAGCTGATCATGGATCCGCGCGAACATGTCGGCGAATTTCGGGAACACGAAGACGAGCACGAAGATCACGACCAGCACCGAGAATCCCATCAGGAACGCCGGGTAGGTCATGGCCGACACGACGGTCTTGCGCAGTTCCTCGCGCTTTTCCTCTTCGGCCAGCAGTTGCTCGAGCACCTTGGGTAAAAAGCCGCTGCCCTCACTGGCGGCGACGAGGTTCACGTAGGTGGTCGAGAATAGTTCCGGATGCTTGCCGAGGGCTGCCGCGAAACGCTGGCCGGATTCGATCTCGGCGCTGAGATCCGCGATGACCTGGCGCATCGCCGGATTGCCGGCCTGCTTGCCCATGGCCTGCAGCGAGTTGTGCAGCGGCATGCCGGTCGCGAGCAGCAGCGCGAGCTGCTCGGTGAACGCCATGCGATCGCGCGCGCCGAGCTTCGCGCCCGAGCCGAAGCGCCGGGCGGGCTTTCGCGCGGGCTTGTCGCTGCTGCGGCGGGCGGATGCCGGCGCGGCCGGCGATGTCTGCAATTCGATCGGCATGGGTTAACTCGAGATGACGCGCGAGATTTCCTCGATGGTCGTCCGGCCCTCACGCACTCGTCCGAGTCCGTCGCGAAACAGCGTCTCGATATCGGCCTGGAGGATGTGTTGATTCAACTCGTCGCGGCTCGCGTTCGACATGATCAGCCGCTGCAGGTCGCCGCCGGACTCGATCAGCTCGTGGATGGCCATGCGCCCCTTGTAGCCGGAGTCATAGCAGTCCTGGCAACCCCGGCCGCGGGCCAGCGATACCCGCTCGTCTGCCCAGCCGTATTGTTCCATGACTTCGGGCGGCGCCAGATAACTGGTCTTGCAGCTCGGGCAGATCGTACGCACGAGTCGTTGCGCCATGACGCCGATCAGCGCGGACGACAGCAGGTACGGCTCGACGCCCATGTCGATCATGCGCGTAATCGCGCCGGTGCTGTCGTTCGTGTGCAGCGTGGACAACACGAGGTGGCCGGTCAGCGCCGCCTGCACCGCGATCGTGGCGGTCTCCTGGTCGCGGATCTCGCCGACCATGACGATGTCCGGATCCTGCCGCAGGATATGCCGCAGCATCTTCGCGAAGCCGAGGCCGATCTTCTCGCGCACCTCGTTCTGATTGATGATGTCGATCTGGTATTCGACCGGGTCTTCGATCGTGACGATATTCTTCTCGAGCGTGTTCAGATAGTTCAACGCCGCGTACAGACTCGTCGTCTTACCGCTGCCGGTCGGGCCGGTTACAAGAATGAGGCCATGGCTGCGGCCGAGCAGCCGGACGTACGTATCCAGGTTGTTTTGCGTCATCCCCAGCTTGTTGATATCGAGAATCGCCTGGTTCTTGTCGAGCACGCGCAGCACGACCTTCTCGCCGTACAGCCCGGGCAGCGAGCTGAAGCGCAGGTCGACACAACGCTGGCGGCTGAACACCTGGATGCGGCCGTCCTGAGGCAGGCGGCGCTCGGCGATGTCCAGGTTCGCCATGACCTTCATGCGCGACACGATCGCCGGGTGGATCTCGATGCGCGGCGTCATGACCTCATAGAGCACGCCGTCGATGCGGAATCGCACGCGCGATTTCTTCCGGCTCGGTTCGATGTGTATATCGCTCGCGCCGTCCGTGATCGCGCGCTGGATCAGCGAGTTGACCAGGTTGATGATCGGGCTACCCGCGGCCATCTCGTCGATGGTCGCGTAGTCGTCGGAGACGAGGTTCTCGACAACCTCGAAGTCGCCGTCCACCTCGGTGATGAATTCGTCGGACATGAACAGGTCGTCACTGGACTCGTCCAGGCATTTCAGGATGTCTTCGGCGCGCGCCATGATCGGCCGCACGGTCGTCTGCAACCGGTCCTCGATCTCGGTGAGGCTCGGCATGTCCTGGGGATTCGCCGTCGCCAGCGACACCACGCCGCGCACGTTGAACAGCGGAAGTACTTTCAGGCGTTTCGCCGTGTCGGGATCGAGCATCGCGACGACGTCGGGATCGTAGACGCCGGCGCGAAGCCGCACCATCGGCACGGCGAGCTGTTCGGCGAGCGCCTGCAGAACCTGCCGTTCCTCGAGCCAGCCGCGCTCGGTGACGATCTCGCCGAAACGCTTGCCCGAACGTTTTTGTTCGCGCAGCGCCTCGTCGACCTGCTCCTGTGTGATCAGTTCCTTGCGGACCAGCAATTCGCCGAGCGGCATCGGATCGTAGGTCGACTTCGTGTCGCGCACGGCTTCGTGCGAGTCCTCGCCTTGCGTCGGCACGTAATGCACGAAGCCGGTGATTTGCAAAGACTCCATGACGAGCGGGTTGGCGCTGACCACTTTCAGGCGGCCGCCCCGATGCAGTAATTCGTCCTGCGCGTCGAGCAGGATCTCGATCGCACGGCTGTTGATCTGGGGCACGTCCGCGAGGTCGGCGATGATGCCGAATTCACCGCGCTCGATGCATTCGG
>JBLYYV010000100.1:0-27854 GCA_048550095.1 Gammaproteobacteria bacterium | reverse complement strand
GGTGCTGACGACACCAATGACGCGCGCCCCGAGACTCGTGGCCCACTGCACGGCGATCAGTCCGACGCCACCGGCGGCCGCGTAAACGAGGATATCGTCGCCCGCCTGAACCGCGTAGCTCCGACGCAGCAGGCACCAGGCGGTCAGACCCTTGAGCATCGCGGCCGCGGCCGTCTCGAAGCTGACCGAGTCGGGAATCCTGACCAGCCGATCAGCCGCGAATACCCGCTGCTCAGCATATGCCCCCGGCGGCAGTCCGAGGTAGGCGACTCGATCGCCGACGTCGACGGTATCTACGCCATCCCCGACCGCAGTGACGATGCCCGCCGCCTCGACGCCGAGACCCGTCGGCAGGTCGAGCGGATAAAGCCCGGAACGATGATAGGTGTCGATGAAGTTCAGGCCGATCGCCTTGTGCTCGATCAGAGCCTCTCCGGGCCCGGGCTCCGGTACATCGACCTCGCGAAATTCGAGTTTTTCCGGCCCGCCGAACTCGTCGATCATGATCGCTCTTGCCATCGTCTTTCCCTTATTGATTTGCTGCGCGGCCGCCGTGACGATACGCATATCGCGGACGTTTGTGCTCCGACCAGCGAGTATAATGGGCCGCCTGCACGGGCAAAACACTTGTCACAGCAACAATAATCCGAGGCACACATGTCCGACAACGTCATTATCGCCGGCGCGGGTCACGCGGCTGGTCAGGTCGCGGTTTCGCTTCGCCAGGGTGGTTTCGAAGGCGAAATCATCATGGTCGGCGAGGAAAAGTATCTCCCATACCAGCGTCCGCCGTTGTCGAAAGCGTATCTTGCCGGTGAATTGGAACTCGATCGGCTGTTTATCAGGCAGCAAAAGTTTTATGACGATCATGACGTCGACATCCGGCTGTCGACGCGCGTCGAGTCGATCGACGCACAGAATCGAACGGTCAAGCTGAGTTCCGGCGAGAAACTGGCATACGGAAGCCTGGTCGTCGCGACCGGAAGCCAGGTCCGCAAGATCGACATTCCCGGCGCCGACCTCGAAGGCGTGCACTACCTGCGAACGATTGATGACGTCCGCCGAATGCAGCCCGACTTTCAGGCCGGCAAGAACCTGATCGTTATCGGCGCGGGTTATATCGGGCTGGAAGTCGCCGCCGTCGCGGTCAAACACGGCCTGAACGTCACGGTCCGCGAGATGGCGGATCGCGTCATGAACCGCGTCGTGTGTCCGGAAGTCTCGGCATTTTTCGAGAAGGTGCACACCGAGGAAGGCGTCGACATCCGCTGCAACCGCAATCCGAACAGCACACTGCTGGGCGACGGTCACGTGGAGGCGCTGCGCGCGTCGGACGGCCAGGAATCCCCGGCGGATATGGTCTGCATCGGCGTTGGCATCCTGCCGACGACGGATATCGCCGAGGCGGCCGGCATTGATTGCGACGACGGCATCCTGGTGGACGAGTATTGCCGGACCAGCGATCCGCATATCCTCGCGATCGGCGACTGCACCAACCATCCCAACAGCCTGCTGGGACGGCGCCTCCGCCTGGAGTCGGTGCACAATGCGCAGGAGCAGGCCAAGACCGCGGCCGCGACCATTTGCGGCCAATTGAAACCGTATGCGCAGATACCCTGGTTCTGGTCGGATCAGTACGATCTGAAATTGCAGATCGTCGGGCTGTCGGGCGAGCACGATCAGGTCGTGTTGCGTGGCGATCCGGACGCTCGCTCGTTCGCGGCGTTCTACATGGATGGCGATCGACTCATCGCCGTGGACGCTATCAACAAGGCGCGCGAATTCATGCTGTCGAAGAAACTGATCGCGGCAGGAGCCCGCATCGATCCGGAAATCCTTGCCGACGAATCCATCGAGTTCAAGGCGCTCGCGACCGCGGCCCTTGCATGACGGGTCGCGCGCTACGGTTTAATCAGGAGAAGTAGCGCTCCAGGTAGGCATCGAAGTCGATCGTATCGGCCGCCTCCACGTCCGCCTGCCGCAGCAGCGACTCACGACTCTCATCGATCAGGGGCTGATGGTGAGCATTCATGTCGTCAGGCAACGCACCGAAGTAGTCCCTGTATCGTCGGCTCAGCTCCATCGCATACTCGAAAACGCTCTGCCGGTTGTCGGTGAGTTCACCGATAAACCTCGCGGATGGCGTGCGTTCCGGATCCTCCAGGGCAGCGATCTGCGTATTGACGGCATCCGTGTATGCGGTACCGCCGCCGGACTCCAGCAGCCCGGCCACAGGCAGCATCTCCCGGCACGTCTCGAGCCCCCAGTCCTGCAACTTGCAGGTACGGCCCTGACGCCGCAATTCAAGCCCGGGTTCGCGGCCCCGACCGGCTGACTCCGCGTGGTTGTGACTGTTGTCATGCTTCTCGTGGATGCTGATCGGCGGGCTGTCTTTTAGCAGGCAATAGATCAGGAAGGTTTCGAGAAACTTCACCTGGACCCGATTGATGCCGACCGGATCAAACGGGCTGATATCAAGTGACCGCAGTTCGACGTACTCGACTCCACCGCGCCGCAGGGCTTCGGTGGGCTTCTCCCCGCTGCGCGCGACGCGTTTCGGGCGCACGGCGCTGTAGTACTCGTTCTCGATCTGCAGGAGGTTGGCGTTCAGTTGACGATAGACGCCGTCGACTTTGATGCCGATTTCCTCATAGGACTTGTTCGGGGTTCGAACCGCATAGTCGAGATCGTGGATGTACTCGTCGAGGCTGTTGGCCGAAACGTTCAGTGCCGCCTGATTCGAGTTCTGATAACCGATGTTGCTCATGCGCAGCGACGTCGCATGGGGGCCGTATAGCGTGCCGGCGTCGAACGCCTCGAGATTCGTATCGATACCCGCCAGGAAAGTCCTGCACACGGCAGGTGACGCGCCAAACAGATATAGCAACAGCCAGTTCAGCCGCCGCACATTGCGCACGAGACCGAGATAGGCCAGCGAGCGGAATTCGGACTCGTCGGCACCCCAGCCCTCGATATCGCGGTAGACCGGCCAGAAGGACTCGGACAGCGAATAGTTGAAGTGAATTCCCGCGATCGCCTGCATGTTGCGGCCATAGCGATAACCGAGACCGCGGCGGTAGACGGTCTTCATCATGCCAACGTTCGATGACCCGTAACGCGCCAGCGGCACGTCCGCTTCCGAGCGAATCATGCACGGCATGCTCATCGCCCACAGCAGCTCCTCGTCGAGGTGCCCGTAGACGAACTGATGAATATCGCACAGGTACTGGATGGCTTCCCAGACGGAACCGACCGGCGGCGTCACGAATTCGAGCAGCGCCTCCGAATAGTCCGTCGTGATGAATCGATTCGTCAGTGCCGAGCCGAGCCCGATCGGATGATCAGTATCGGCAATGTAGCCGTCGGGCGTAACGCGCAGGCTTTCCTTCTCGATGCCGTGGTGCCCGCCATGCAGGCAGCCGGCGAAGTCGGGCTTCGACAACGCCTGGAGACGACGCTCGAGCTGGTCGCTCACGACGCCGCGAGCTCGCGTGACGGACCACCGGGTAGCGCGCCGGCTCGAATTCGTTCATGGGCCATTCAGTGTCCGCCTGTAAGCTGGGGTCGGGCTCAACTCTAAAACAAGGCGCGATAGTAAGGCCTCGTGACCGGAGATTACATCCATGTACTGGCGAATCCTGATTTTTCTGGTCGGCACCCTGCTGCTGGCTCAGCCCGCGGCCGCACTGCGCTGCGGTTCCAGGCTCATCAGCGACGGGGCGCCGCAGGGCAAGGTGCTGAGGTTCTGCGGGGAGCCCGAATCCGTGCAGGTCCGCACCCTCGTTCGCGCCGGTGTGCCCAGAAACCGGTCGCTCGGATACACGCGTTATCGGCTCGGCTCAACCGGCCGGAACGATCGCGAGCTGTTATTCGCGGATCGCGCCTACGAAGAAGTAGTCATCGAGGAATGGACCTACAATTTCGGTCCGCGCCGCCTGATGCGGGTCATTCGCTTCGAGAACGGAATCGTGACGTCGATCAGGCAACTCGGCTACGGGTATCGTTGACGACCGAACCGCTGACGACCGGATCGATCGCTTCAGTTCAATTCCAGCTCGCGCATGACGAACTGGTCGGCCCAGCTGTTCAGCCGCAGATCGGATATGAATCCGCAATGCCCGCCGTGCGTCGTGGTCTCGATTCGCAGGCAGTCCGGTCGCGCGATTCGCTTGAGCCCCGCAACGGGAATAACGGGATCGTCCTTTGCAAGGAGCATCGTGCTGGGTACCGTCAGGCCTTCGAGCCGCCCTTCGGTCAGGGCGTAACCGCGAAGGTACGTCGTCAGGTCCGAATACTCAGTGTAATGACGAACGAAGTAGTCGGTCATATCCTCGAGCGTATTAAAGCGCTCCAGGCGGGTGAAATCGAAACGCTGTGGAAACGCCGCCTTCTTGCGTTCCAGTGACATCCGCCAGCGGTGCATGAAATAGCGCTGATAGATGATCGACCCGTGGTCCAGGGCATGCATTGTCTGCTCGGGATCGAGCACCGGACAAATCGCGACGACCCGCCGAATGTCGAGTCCTGAATCGCTCGCGCCCGCGGCGACCCGCAGCGCGAAATTACCGCCGAGCGACGAACCGACCATATACATGTCATCGCGCGGAAACTCCCGTTGCGCCCAGCGCACTACACCGATCACCTCGTCGAGCCGGCACGAATGGAACAACTCTTCATTCAGATGATGCGAGTCGCCATGATCGCGCAGGTTAATGCGCACGATGCGATAGCCCTCGCGCCACAGTCGGTCGGATACCGACAACACGTAGGTCGCGGTCGCACTGCCCTCCCAGCCATGCAGCAGCACGGCCAATTTACCGTTGCCGTCGCCTCGCGGCGCCGTATGGTGCACGAGCAGGCGCACGCCATCGCCGACGTCGGCAACGATGTCCTCGGACGCCGCAATCAATTCGGCTGCTTGCGATCGCACACGCGCGCGCCTGAGGCCAACGCGCGCAACAATCGATTGCGCATGCGGGCCACGCAACAATCCCGGCGGCTTGAACTCGCTCATCAAATTCCCGGCGACCTAACGTCGCCCGGACCGGCCGAAATCACCGGGCGGGCTGGCGGTATCCGCGACGAGGCGAACCTGGACACGATTGTTCTGTCGCGCGACTTCGTTCCAGGCGCCGGCCGTGTTGTCGGCCGATCGCGCCGGATATGAATACTGCGGACTCGAGTTGCCGTGCGCATTGACACTGATACGGACGTCCCGCTCCGCCTCGCGCTCGAACGCGGCCAGGTAGTTGGCGAATGCAACGGACTGCTTCGCCGAAACTGCACGCGCCTCTTCCTCATCGAGCCCGATGCGATCGCAGTCAGCGACCGGCAATTCTTCCGGTGCGAACTCGAGAACACCCTCGGCGCCCTGCACGTAACAGAAGTCGCCTACGTGGGTATCGATTTGAACTTCGCCCTGGAATCCCACGGAGCGCAACTGACGGACGAGGCTTTCGATCAAATCCAGCCGCTGATCGCTCAACGGAACTTCCGCCGCGCCATACGACGCGAACTGATTGGCCGCCCACTCGAGCTCCGGCACGATGCGCTCTGATCCGGTCCTGCCCATCGGTGGGCGGCCGCCGAGCCTCGCGTCAACTCCGACGGCTTCAGCCTCAGCCTGCTGCGCCTGCAGCACTTCGAGCAACTCGACGTTTTGCGCATAGACATCGCGCCAGTCGCGCTGCTTTTCGACATACAGCCAGAAGAACAACGCGGCGAACACCGCCAGCGCAGCGACCAGCAAGGTTGTCGTATTCATGCGACTGAGCTGCGTGTGCGGGACGTCGCCATGACCGGGAACGCGATGCTCCCCGGTCGGATCCTGCTCATCGACGTTTGCTTTGAGCAGGCGTGCAACGCTCGCTTCGATGTCCGCGCGCATGGTGTGACCATGATGTTCGAGCATCTGCGCGAACCAGCGATGGAGTTCGCTCCAGTCGGCCGGTTCCATCATGTCCTCGACATCGGCCAGCGTCTGCTGAACTTCGCTCTCAGGCTCGACCCGATTCTCGACAACCTCCTGCGGATCCTGCGCGCGCGGCAGCAGGTTCAGCGATTTCAGCGTCTCCGAAACCTGCACGGGCTTGATCTGTTTCGGCAATACCCCGATTGCGCCGAGCGCGCGAGCCTGGCCGACATATAACTCGCCGGCCTGAGACGTATACATCATGATGGGGATCGTTGCGGTGGCCGGATTGTCCTTGATCGCTCGAACGGCCTGAAACCCGTCCATGCCGGGCATCAGGTGATCCATGAAAATCACGTCGGGGCGCGCACGGACCAGGACCTCCAGCGCCTCCTCGGCGGATTCGGCCATCTCGACCGCAATCTGGTGCTGCCGAAGCACGCGTGCGAGCGCCTCGCGAGCCGTGCGCGAATCGTCAACGATCAGGGCACTTTTATGCGCGTCCTTGTCCACCCAGCCACCGTCAAGCGCTTGCTACACAACGAATTCTATCGGGAAAACCGAATGTTAGACACCATTCTTTCCACGAGTGATATCATATACGGAAATATTCGGGAATAGCCCGAGTCAGCCAGCGGTTGCCTCACCCTGGCGAGAAAAACAACAACATGCGCGCAGGCGATTCGTTTCCCCCCAACGGACCACTGCAACACGACGAAGGCCCGCGACCGTCGTGCACGCGTCTGCGCAGAGGAAATGAACGCAACCGATGCGACCGTTGAGCCTGTTATCCAGATACCTCGTGACTGCCCTGGTCACGCTGATCGCCGTGTCCGCTGCGGCAGCGGCGGTCTGGCAAGGCAGGATTGCGGGCGGGCCGGACGCGGTGACATTGTCGATCCTCGCCACGATCGCGATCGTCGCGGCCATCGCCGCACTGCTGACGTACCGGCAGGCGGTCCTGACACGCAATCTCGTGGAGGTGGGACAGAAGCTCGGCAGCGAGATCGGCGATGGCGGTGACGACAATTTGCCGGACAACGCGGACGATCTCGGCCAGTTAACGGAATCTCTGCACTGGTTAAGCCACCGTCTGCATGAACGCAAGGTATCGCGCGAGGAACTCGATCGCGTGCTCGGCGCGCTCAATGACGCTGTCATCAAGACAGATAACGAGGGTGCCATAGAGTTCGTCAACCGGGCGGCGACTCGCATGCTCGGCTACGAAACCGACGAATTGAATGGCACGCCAATGCGCCAACTTGTGGCGACGCGGTTCGCCGATGAATTCATGCAGGGGAGCGACAAACGAACGCACGAGGCGGCGCTGGTCACCCGCGGAGAAGTCGAGGTCCCCGTGTCGTACACGTGCTCGCGCATCGACGCGGATGGTTTCGCGAACAAGGGCTTCATCATCGCGGCCCGCAACATCTCCGAGCGCAAGGCAACCGAGAAACGGATTCGCTACCTTGCCAAGATCGATGCGCTGACCAAAATCCCGAATCGAATGCAGTTTCAGCATTTATTGCAGCAGCACATCGCGCGCGCGCAAAAAACCCGCAAGCAGGTTGCGCTGCTGTACTTCGACGTCGATCGCTTCAAGGATATCAACGACACCTATGGACACGCGGCCGGCGACACATGCCTCGAATGCCTGGCGAGTCGCCTGACCAAGCTGCTGCCGGCGAACGCCGTCACCGGGCGATTGGCCGGCGACGAATTCGCGATAGCAATCGAGTGGGATCGCCCGAAGGAAGAGCTGAACGCGTATCTGCAATCCTTCGCCAAGAAGCTTCGCAAGGACCTCGGCAAACTCTTGATCGTCCAGGGCCACGAGATTCACATGGGCATCAGCATCGGTATCGCGAGTTTTCCGAAGGACGCCGACAACGTGATCGAGCTGATCAGAAACGCGGACGCAGCCCTGTACCATGCGAAGCGCAGTCCGCGCACGCGATTCGAGTTTTTCGACGCACAGATGAACGCCGCTTCGGTGGAACGCCTGATTCTCAAGAGCAAGCTCCGACGCTCATACGAGCTCGACGAACTGCTCGTGCACTACCAGCCGAAGATCGACGTCAAGACGGGCGACATCGCCGGCGCCGAGGCCCTGGTTCGCTGGGAGTTGACGGATCGCGGACTCGTTCTGCCGTCCGAGTTCATCCCCCTCGCAGAGGAAACGAACCTGATCGTGCAGATCGGCGAATGGGTGCTGAATCAGGTCTGCAAGGACCTGAGTGACTGGCAGCATCGGATTCCCGGAAGCGGCAAGGTTTCGGTCAACCTGTCACTGAAGCAGCTCGCACAACCGAACTTCACGAATCGCATCAAGCGCATCCTGAAGAAACACGGGGTATCACCGCAGGCGCTGGAACTCGAAATCACTGAAACAACGCTGATGCGTGACCCGGAGCATACGATCCGAATCCTGCGCCAGCTCTCCGACCTGGGACTCAGCCTGTCGATCGACGATTTCGGCACCGGATACTCGTCGCTGAGCGCGCTGCAACAGTTCCCGATCGATACTTTGAAAATCGACCAGTCGTTCATTCGTGAAATCCTGATCAACAAGGAAGGCACGACGATCGTGTCTGCCATTATCGATCTCGCTCACAGTATGAAAATGGACGTGGTCGCGGAAGGCGTCGAATCCGAACTACAACTCAGTTATCTGAAAGTGCTCAACTGCGATCTCGTGCAGGGCTTGTTGTTCGGTCAACCGATGACCGCAGCCGACTATTTCAACCTCCTGCTGACGGCGAGCCGGGGCAACACCTCGTACCGCGAGTTGTTTGCATGAGGCAGTCGCGCGAAGCCTGCACCCTTCGTCGATCAAAAAAACACTTAGAATCATAGCCTTAATTCTCGGCAGACTCGCAGCGCCGTATCTATCGACCGTGCATATTGGCGCAATATTCTGTTTGTGATGCATAATCTCGCCACGAAAAATCATCCGGCGTCGACATTCCCTGCCATCAGGACCGTCAGAACACCGGGTTTAATCACCAGCTACCCTGACAGATCGCACATCCGAGGAGCCTGACGAATGCCAAGAATAAGCAGACTGTTCATCGCTGTGTGCGCCGTAAGCTTCGCATCTGCGGTTGACGCCGCTTGCCCATACCCACAACGCGTGGCGATTCCGGATGGAGCGACCGCGACCACCGAACAACTGGTCGATGCGCAGTCGCTCATCAAGAAGTACATGACGGAGATGGAGTCTTACCTCGAATGCCTCGACCGGGAAGAATCGGAGCTCGGCCGCGAACCTACGGCGGACGAGCTGCAAATGCATACCCAGCGCCACAATGCGGCGGTGGACGAAATGGAAAAAGTTGCCGCGGATTTCAATGAGCAGGTCCGGGCCTACAAGAAACAGAATCGCTGACAGGAAGAACAACCTATGACACAACCCGCCAGAGTCACAATTACCGGCGCCGCCGGACAGATCGGTTATCAGCTGGCATTTCGCATCGCATCGGGCCAGCTGCTCGGCAGCAACAAGCCGGTCATCCTGCAACTCCTGGAGATTCCGCCCGCCCTGGACGCCCTGAAGGGCGTCGCGATGGAGCTCGAAGACTGTGCATTCCCGACACTGCACGGTGTCGTGTCGACCGACGATCCCGACGTCGCGTTCGCCGACGCGGACTACGCGCTCCTCGTCGGTGCCAAGCCGCGCGGACCGGGGATGGAACGCGCCGATCTGCTGAAAGGCAATGCCGCGATCTTCTCGGTACAGGGCAAGGCCATGAACGACCATGCCAGCCGCGATATCAAAGTGATCGTCGTCGGCAACCCGGCAAACACCAATGCGCTGATCGCGCAGCAGAACGCGCCGAATCTGAATCCGGCAAACTTCACCGCGATGACGCGCCTGGACCACAATCGCGCACTCGCGCAACTGGCCACCAAGACCGGCTCACACGTCAGCAAGATTCGCAATATGACGATCTGGGGTAACCATTCCGCGACACAATATCCCGACATCAGCGAAGTCGTCGTCGACGACCGCGCCGCGTCGGACCTGGTCGACGAGAGCTGGCTGGTGGACGACTTCATCCCGACCGTTCAACAGCGCGGCGCCGCGATCATCAAGGCCCGCGGATTGTCGAGCGCCGCCTCTGCGGCATCCGCGGCAATCGATCACATGCGCGACTGGGCGCTCGGCACGCCGGGCGACGACTGGGTCAGCATGGCGGTCCCGTCGGACGGCAGCTACGGCATCGCGCCGGGCGTAATCTACTCGTACCCGTGCCGCTGCAGCCAGGGTAAGTACGAAATCGTGCAGGGCCTGGACATCAGCGACTTCAGCCGTGAACGCATGGATGCAACCGACGCGGAGCTGCGCGAAGAACGCGCCGCGGTCGAAGACCTCCTGTAGCCCAATAATTCGGCAGAACCCGCGCCGACCGGGATGCCTGTCACACGGGCATCCCGGTGATGCGCTATAGTGAGCAGCCCGGTCCCCAAGATTTCGAGGTGCCCCAATCGTGTTCTCGTTCTTACTCTGGATCGCCTGGTCCATTGCCCTTGTCGGCGTAGCGCTGGCACTTGCGTACCGACGCGTCGACCTGAAAACGTCGACCTTCGTTCTCGGTTTTTCTATCCTGGTTTACACGCTGTTCAGCAACAGCGCCGGCCTGCTGGACCTGATTCTGTGGGTCGGTTTCGCCGCAATGGTCTTGCTGAACAACGAGAGCCTGCGGCGCGACAAGGTCACGGCGCCGCTGCTCAAGTTATACAAGAGCATTCTGCCGTCCATCTCCGAGACCGAGCGCGAGGCGCTCGAGGCCGGTACGGTCTGGTGGGACGGCGAGCTGTTCAGCGGCCAACCTAACTGGGCGAAGCTGACGGCGATGCCGGCCGCGAAGCTGAGCGACGAAGAACAGGCGTTCCTCAACGGGCCCACCGAAGAATTGTGCCGCATGCTCGATGACTGGCAGATCTCGCACGAGCTCGCGGACATGCCGCCGGAAGTCTGGGCATACATCAAGGAGCAGCGCTTCTTCGCGATGATCATCCCGAAGAAATACGGCGGCCTGGAATTCTCACCCTACGGAGTCGCGATGGTGCTCGCCAAGCTCGCGAGCCGTAATACGGTCGCCGCGTCGACGGTCGGCGTGCCTAACTCGCTCGGACCCGCGGAGCTGCTGCTTCACTATGGGACGGAGGAACAAAAGGAACGCTACCTGCCCGGGCTCGCGAGCGGAGAAGAGATTCCGTGCTTCGCGTTGACCGGCCCCCGCGCCGGATCAGATGCGGCCTCGATCCCTGACACGGGCGTCGTGTGCAAGGGCAAGTTTGGCGGCAAGGAAATCATCGGCATCCGGCTGAACTGGGACAAGCGCTACATCACGCTCGCGCCGATCGCGACTGTCCTCGGCCTGGCATTCAAGCTATACGATCCGGATCACCTGATCGGTGAAGAGGACGAATACGGCATTACGGCGGCGTTGATCCCGACTAACACCAAGGGCATCACGATCGGCAGACGCCATTTCCCGCTGAATAATCCGTTCCAGAATGGCCCCACGCAGGGCAAGGATGTGTTCTTGCCGCTCGACTGCATCATCGGCGGACCTGAACGCGCCGGTCAGGGCTGGCGCATGCTGATGGAGCAGCTGGCCGCCGGTCGCTCCGTCGTCTTGCCGTCAAATGCAATGGGCGGCGGCAAGGCAGCCGTCTGGGCGTCCGGCGCCTACACGCGGATCCGCCAGCAGTTCAATCTGCCGATCAGCCGGTTCGAAGGGATTGGCGAAGTACTCGCGCGAATGGCGGGCGAAGTCTATACGGCCACGGCGGCGATCTCGGTGACCTGCGCGGCGCTGGGTCGAGGCGAGAAACCGGCCGTACCGTCCGCGATTCTGAAGTACCACTGCACCGAAATCGGCCGGCGCGTTGCGAACGACGCGATGGATGTCCATGGCGGCAAGGGCATCGTCATGGGGCCCAACAATTACCTGGGCCGCACCTACCAGGCGATTCCGATCGCGATTACCGTCGAGGGCGCGAATATCCTGACGCGCAGCCTGATCATCTTCGGCCAGGGTGCGATCCGCTGTCATCCCTACGTACTGAAGGAAATGGAAGCGGCCGCCAATCCCGACTTCGACCAGAGTCTCGATGAGTTCGACACGCATCTGTTCGGCCACATCGGTTACGCCATCAGCAACGCCGCTCGCTCGTTCGTGCTGGCGCTGACGCATGCGAAGCTCAGCGATGTCCCTCACGGCGGCCCGACGGCGCGCTACTACCAGCATATCAACCGGTACAGCGCTGCATTCGCGCTGGCGGCCGACGTATCGATGCTGACCCTCGGCGGCGAACTCAAACGGAAGGAATCCCTGTCCGCCCGCCTCGGCGACGTGTTCAGCTCGATGTATCTCGCGAGCATGGTGCTCAAGCACTATGAGAATCAGGGCAGGCCCGAGGCCGATCTGCCCCTGGTCGAATGGTCCTGCCGCCGTTTGCTGTATCAGGCACAGGAACAACTGCATGGCTTCCTGAGGAATTTCCCGAACCGATTCGTCGCAGCGATACTGCGCGGGCTGATTTTTCCTCGCGGCCGCATGTATTTCTCGCCCGCGGACGAGCTCGGCCAGCAAATTGTGGACCTGATCACGTATCCGACGGAGGCGCGCGAACGATTGTGCGCTGGGATTTACTCGACGGATGAGCCGGGCAACCCGCTCGGCCGCTTGCAGGCGGCGCTGGTCGCGGCGGAGGCCGCCAGTCCGCTGGAAGGCAAGATTCGAGACGCGCGGCGCGCGGGTGTCATCGAGGATGGCGACCCGCTGGCCGTCATCGACGGCGCCGAGGCCGCAGGCGTGCTGACCGCCGACGAGGCCCGGCAAATGCGGGATCTGGACGAGCAGGTCATGGCCCTGATCGCGGTCGACGACTTCGACAGCAGTGAACTGGGCACCAAGACCGCACCAACGCCGCGCCGCAAGAAACCCGCAGCCTGAAGCAACGATGCGGGCGCGAGGCGCCGGGTATTTCACAATATGCGGATCGCCTCGCGATGGCGCGGTCGGCGAGTTCATGACACCGCAGACCGCGTCGGTTAACATCCCGTGTCGGCCCGGACCGGAGGACCCTCAATCATGCATCGCTGCCACGTATCCCCGCTTCTCGCTTGCTCGTTTATTCTCGGTTTCTCGCTGTTGACCGCCGGCTGCGGCGGCCAGGAACAGGCCCCGACCGGCGCCTCGGAAAACGCATCGACGCCGCCGGCACTGCAGCGATCTCCGGCCCCGCCGGGCGCGACCGTGTTCATTATCAGCCCGGCGAACGGGTCCACGGTCAGCTCACCGCTCAGCGTGAAATTCGGCATCAGCGGCATGAGCGTCGCACCCGCCGGTCAGCACACGCCGAACACCGGGCATCATCACCTCCTGATCGACACCGAGCTGGCCAACCCGGACGCGCCCGTGCCCGCGGATGCTCAGCACGTACACTATGGTAAAGGCCAGACGGAGACCTCGATCGAGCTCGAACCCGGCCAGCACACCCTCCAGCTGGTGCTGGGCGACGGAAATCACGTACCGCATCAGCCGCCGATTGTGTCTAAGGTCGTGACAATCACGGTAGAATAGCCACAGATTTGCAACCATGCGGGGCCCAGCCCCAGCCCGCCGAGCGCCGGGCGACCTGATCGATCACAGACTTCACTCATGAACTCACGACCCGTCGGACTCAGCGGACTGTCACTGTATTTACCGCCCTACCGGGTGGACTTGCAGCAATGGTGCGAGTGGACCGGTGCCGACTGGGACAAGATTCGCCAGGTTGTTGGCACAGGCTTCCGTTTGCTCGGTCCGCAACAGAGCGTCTACACGATGGCGGCCAACGCGGTATTGAGGTTAATCCAGAATTACGACGTCGACCCGGCGCGGGTTCGCTACCTCGGCCTCGGCACCGAATCGAGTACCGACAACTCCGCCGGCGCGGTCATTATCAAGGGCATGGTGGACTCTGCACTGAAGGGACTCGGCCTGCCGGGCCTGTCCCGCAACTGCGAAGTCCCCGAGTTTAAGCACGCATGCCTCGGCGGCGTCTACGGACTCAAGAATGCGCTGCGCTTTCTGGCAACTGACGGCAGCGACTCGCTTGCGATCGTCGTATCTGCGGACAAGGCGCTGTATGAGCGCGGCAGCAGCGGTGAACCGACCCAGGGCGCCGGCGCGGTGGCCATGCTGCTGAGCGCTGACCCGACCATCGCAACGATCGACCTGTCCGAATCAGGTACCGCATCCGATTACCGCGGCGTCGATTTCCGCAAACCGCTGATCAATCGTAACGGCACCGGAGCCAGCCCGGACTTCGTCGATATCCCCGTATTCAACGGCAAATACTCGACCAGTTGCTATGTCGACGAGATGCAACGCGCGCTCGAGGACATGTACCGGAAACGAGATATCGACCCGGCGCAGCACGTTCGAAACGTCGAAGCGATCTTCATGCATCGTCCTTATCAACGCATGCCGGAGACCGGCTGGGGCATGGCCTACCTGTTTGCCCTGGCGCATGGCGGCGCCGCGGATCACGACGAATTGCAGTCCTATTGCGATTCTGCGGGTGTAGCGTTCACGGACTTTGTCGCCGAAGTCGACAGGACTCCGGATCTCGCCGGGTTCGGTGTCCGCGAAAAAATCAGCGACGAAATCTTTCCAGCCGGGCTTAAGGTGTTGAAATCGTTCCGGCGTTCCGACGCTTTCGATCAGTATGTGCGACACAAGATGTTGCTCGGCACGGCGAGCATGCGCGAGCTCGGCAATCTGTATACGGCCGCACTGCCTGCGTGGCTCGCCGCGGGACTCGACGAAGCGAGTTGCGACGAGATCGATGTCACGGGCAAGGAGATTCTGCTCGTGGGTTACGGCAGCGGCGATGCCGCGGATGCCATTCCGATTCGCATGGTACCGGGTTGGGAACACGGGGCGCGATCGATCGAATTCAAATCGGCGCTGTTACCGATGGTTGACCTGACTCACGACCAATACCTGGCGTTGCGCGACCGCTCGAGCCTCGCCGGCATTCATTACGCGCCGCAGTCCGAATTCGTCGTCGACCGCGTCGGTTCCGAAACGACCCATGCGTTTCAGGATGCCGGAATCGAGTACTACCGCTTCGTTCAGTAAGACAGGCTCTCGATCCTAAGAGGGGTCTTCGCCGGGCGAGATCGACAGTCCGGCCGCGTTCAGATCGGCATCGAGCAGCATGAAGTCGGCAGCGCGCATTTCGTCGGCAACCTGCTCGAGCACCTCCGAAGAATTTGTCAGGACGATCCCGAAGTCACCGCCGCCGGCCCCGGAAGTCTTGTAAACCGCGCCATGCTTTTCGGTCATGCCGCGTAAGCGCTCATGAACTTGGGTGTTGATGCCGATTCCCGCATCGTAGTCGAGCGCACGCAACGCATTGTCATAGCCCGTTAGCGCTGACAGCACTTCTGCTACCCGACCCTCCCGCCATGCCGCGTCGGCCTGTTCTGCGAACCGCTCCAGATGCATCAGATGAGTGCGAAATCCATCCTTGTGCTGATCCCGATACGCATTGAATCGTGTCAGCAACTCTGGGGTGGAGGCGCTGCTGCCGGACCAGACCGCCAGCATCAGCAGGCCGTCCGGCCATGGCAAAGACTCGGCCAGCGGGTACTCGCTCTTGGGATCCCGACGCACGCCGATGACCCCGCCGAGGACGGCGGTCGCCACGTCGATGCCACTGCCGTGCCCGCCCTGAAACCGGTGATGTGCCTCGTGACAAATCCTGATCAGGGAATCCGGCTCGGCGGGGACGCGCAACGCGTCGAGCAACGCGCCGGTCAGTGCCACGAGCACCGCCGCGCTCGATCCGAGACCGAGTTTCTCGGTACGGTCGTTCGCGCGCGTGAAAAACGCATCGGTATTCAGGCTGATGCGCAATGCAGGCATCGGACCGCGCAAGTGCACGAGTTCGTGACAGATATCGAGCACGGCTGCAACGACCGTGCCCCTGTCGCCGGGTGAAGCCGTCGTCCAGACGAGGTCGGCACCCGGTTCCACGACGAAGTCGTAGGCGTTGCCGCCGGCCAGGTCGATGAAGACGCTGTTGCGACCGTCGGTCACATCCACCTGGGCATGCGCCCTGACGTCGACGCTGGTCGCCGCCGCCGGTGCGCCTTCCAGCACGGCATAGTCACCGAAGATGACGAGTTTTCCGGGTGCAGTCGCGACAGTCATTCGATGCTGGCCCGGGCGAGTCAGTCCGCGACGACGCGAGCGCCGTGCCCGAGCTCACCGGTGATCGTCCGCAATACACCCGAGGTTACTGCCAGCTCCGCGTCCACGTCGGCGGCAACATCGGTCAAGCAGACGGCCTTGACCTGCGGCCCGGCATCGATCGTATAGAAAACGGGCACACCGGCTTTTCTCATCGCGTCGATCTTGTGCATGACGGCAAGCGTTGCGGGCGACCAGTACAGCAGCGGCGGACGGGTCGTCATCATCACCGAATGCATCTTCAGACAATTGTGCTCGGCCAGTTCGGCGAGGCCCATGAAGTTGCGGTCGTTCACAAAGCCGATAGCCGCTTCCATGTCGTCGTCGTGGGTCGCGATCCACTGGTCGTAATACGGGGAGGTCAGGCGACTCTGCTCCATGCCATCGCGTGAAGTCGTGGTCTTTGCGGCCTCGGTCGTCACCGCCACGACAACCGACAAGGCCCAGTCTTCGGGGCGGATCAACTGCTCACACAGCGTGCCGTCGCCGGCGTTGCGCAGCACCGCCATGCCGCCGAACAGGGAGCGCGGCGCCGACCCCGAACCGATGCGTGAGATATCGAGCAGCCGGGGATCCTGCGCGTCGATGCCGAGGGCCGCCGCCGCCGCGGTGACGAGGGCCGCATATCCGGAAGCAGACGAGGCCAGGCCCGCGCCGGTCGGAAAATCATTCTCGGACGCGACCTCGGCAAAGATTCGGCGGCCCGACAAATCACGCAATGCGTCCATACATGCGGTCAGGCGTGAATGCTCGGTCGGCTGTTCCGCGCCGTTGAGCACCAGGACATCGCTGCGCAGAGACTCGTCGAACGAAATCGTCGTCTCCGTGCGCAGCGCGCCGAGCGTTACCGACAGCGACCCAACCGCCGGTAGATTCGACGCTGCATCGCGCTTGCCCCAGTACTTGATCAGGGCGACGTTCGGATGCGCCATCGCGGTTGCGTTCAAGGATTTCGATTGCGGCGTTTGCATGCAGCGCATTGTAATCGGTCGAACCCGGTTTAGCCGAACAACATTTGGCCTGAACTGTCGAAATCTCTATGCTTGGCGCATGAAATTCGAAGACCGTATCGATAGCTATCTCGAGCGCATCGAGAACGTACTGGACGAGGCCCTGCCGGGCCCCAGCGTCAAACCGCAGAAGTTGCATGCAGCCATGCGCTACTCGGTGCTCGGCGGCGGCAAGCGAATCCGTCCACTGCTGGTATACGCAACGGGCGAGGCGCTGGGCGTACCGGTGGACATGCTCGACGCACCGGCTGCCGCTATCGAGATGATGCATGCATTCTCGCTGGTGCACGACGATCTGCCGGCGATGGACGACGACGATCTTCGCCGCGGCCGCCCCACCACTCATCGCGCTTTCGACGAGGCGACGGCCATACTCGCGGCAGATGCGCTGCAGCCGCTGGCATTCATGACACTGGCCAGCGCGCCGGCCCTGCGCGACTACCCGGCCGAGAAGATACGGATCATCGACCTGATCGCTCGATGCTGCGGATCGGAGGGCATGACCGGTGGACAGGCAATCGACATCGGCGCCGAAGGGCAGAATCTGGACGTCGCCGAACTCGAGCACATGTACCGGCTGAAGACCGGCCGCTTGCTGCGCGCCAGCGTCATGTCGGCCGCCTATTGCCCGCCGGAGCGCTCGACTACCGAACTGCATGGGCTGGAGCGATTCGTGGACTATATGGGGCTGGCGTTCCAGATCCGCGACGACATCCTCGATATCGAAGGCACGACGGAGGAAATCGGCAAGCAGCAGGGTGCGGACATCGCGCACGACAAGGCCACCTACCCGAGTCTGCTCGGAATGGACGAGGCGCGGCGGCGTTCGGACGAGTTGCTGAAGATGGCGCTGGCCGAGCTCGACTCGTTGAACTGCGACACCGAGGGCCTGGACTATCTCGCGCACATGATCGTTTTGCGCCGCACCTGACCCAGCCCTACCGAACCGGCCCGCTTCCACCTAGAATAGCGGCGACTACGAAAGGCACCGGTCAATGTATACCCGCTTTTTCGGACTAAACGAGAAGCCGTTCTCCATCGCGCCCGATCCGCGTTACCTCTTCATGAGCGAACGCCATACGGAGGCGCTTGCGCATCTCGTCTATGGCGTCCGCGAGAGCGGTGGATTCATCCAGCTGACCGGCGAAGTCGGCACCGGCAAAACCACGCTCGTCAGGAGCCTGCTGCAGCAGATTCCGGACACGACCGACGTGGCGCTGATCCTGAATCCGCAGATTTCCCGCAACGAATTTCTGAGCGCGATCTGCGAGGAACTTCACGTTCCGCTGTCGGAGCGCGCCCACAGCATCAAGGACCTGACCAATGCGCTGAACGCGTTCCTGCTGAAGAACCATAGCGAGGGGCGGCGCACAATTTTGATCGTCGACGAAGCGCAGAACCTCAGAATCGATGTGCTGGAACAGGTCCGCTTGCTGACGAACCTGGAAACGACCAAGCAGAAGCTTCTGCAGATCATCCTGATCGGCCAGCCCGAGTTACGCGCCATGCTCGCGCGCAACGACCTGCGGCAATTGGCGCAACGCATCACCGGGCGCTATCACCTCGAGCCGTTATCGCGCGAGGAATCGCTCACTTACATCGACCACCGTCTGAAGGTCGCCGGCGCGGTCGCTCCGATTTTCACGCCCGCGGCGAAACGCGAGTTGTACAAGTTAACGCATGGCGTGCCGCGCATGATCAACGTCATCGCCGACCGCGCCATGCTCGGCGCCTTCACCGAAGAGTCGCGCGAAGTGACGCCGAAACTGTTGCGCAAAGCAGCGAGCGAGGTCCTCGACCGCGACTTCTCGCCCTGGGCCATATGGCGACCGTGGCTCGCACGACTCGCGACCGTGGGTGCGGTCGCGGGCCTGATCTTTGCCGCCAACTGGGCGCTGTCCAATCTGTCCCGGCCGCCGTCCGCAGATCCGGTGGAGACCGCGACGCTGCCCGCGCCCGCCATTCCGGCAACGGCGGATGAAACTGTCGCCATGCCCGGCGAACCCGCTGTCTCCTCTACCGCTCCCGGCAGCGATACGGACACGGCGATTCGCGACGGGGATCAGGATTCGCCATCGAACATCGGGCCCTTACTGAGCCAACGGAATGGTGCCACGGACACCGACAACGCATTCGCCACGCTGTTTGGTCTGTGGGGGCTCGAGTACCAGCGCGCGACGACCCGCGCCTGCGAGCAGGCCCAGGGCGATGGCTTGCGCTGCCTGTTTCAGCGCGGTTCGCTGGCCCAGGTACGGAGTCTCGACCGCCCGGTGATACTTTCGTTGCGGGATCCGGATGGAAACCAACACCAGGTCGTACTGTCGGGTCTCGATGAGCGACGAGCCGTGCTGTCGATCGGTGCGGATTCCTACACGGTCAGCATCGACGACCTGGGAGAGTACTGGTTCGGCGACTACCTGCTGCTGTGGCGGCCGCAGATCGACGGGGTCAAGCAATTTATCCCGGGCATGCGACATGCAGATATCAAGTGGCTGCGCGAGAGCCTGGCAAGGATCCAGGGCGAACCCGTCAGCCCGATGGACTCCGAACTCTTCGATCAGGATCTCGAGTTACGCGTTCGGGACTACCAGCGTCAACGCCGCCTGACGGTGGACGGCCTGGTGGGCTACCAGACGCAAATCGCCATTAACACGGATCTGAACCAGCCCGGCAGTCCCCGGCTGGCGCGGGTCAACTGAACCCATGTCTTTCATACTCGACGCATTACGCAAGAGCGACGCGGAGCGCCAGCAACAGGTAACGCCCGGGCTCGCGACCACCCAGCAACGCGTGGAGAAAAACCCGCGCAATCTCTGGATACCGGTTCTCGTCGTCGTCCTGCTGCTAAACGCGCTCGTGGTTGGCTGGATCTACTTTGCGGGTCCGGCGGAAAACGGGGGGCCGGTGCCTGCGGCGACGCCGGCTGCCGCGACTCGACCGCCCGCTACCCGGTCTCTGCGGCAGGAAGCCACCGAACCGACGGTGGCCGATTCAGCGACGGCGCAACCCAAGGCGGCGCCGAAGCCTGCCGTCAAGCGCGAACCGGTCGTCGCCGTCGCAGCCGACGTGCCGATCGTGACCGACGAGGACCCGCCGCGGTTCGTAGCTGAAGAGGCAACCGAGAATATCCAGCCGTCCCTGCCGAGATTCGAACAGTTGCTGGTCGCGGGCATCATTTCGATGCCGCAGTTGCATCTCGACATGCACGTGTACGCGAGCGACCCGCAAAAACGCTTCGTGTTTATCAATATGAGCAAGTATCGCGAAGGCGAGCGGCTCACGGAGGGACCGGTCGTCGAGGAAATCACGTCGACCGGTGCGATCCTCAATCAACAGGGGAATCGCTTCACGCTGGAGCGGAACTAGCCCTCGCTCGGCGGAGCCGGTTCAACGAGATCCGGACCGTCGTTGCGCGGGTTGTTGACGACCGTCGATACGGGCCAGTGCACCAGCCGGTCATTCTCGTTCTGAGCCAGGCATCGACCAGCCGCAGCCCGGTCGTCGGCCGCATGGCCGCACCAGCGCCGCGCGTCTTCGGGCGGCAGAATGATAGGCATCCGGTCGTGCAGGGGTTTCATCACAGCGTTCGCAGCGGTTGTCAGAATTGCGCAGGTCTGCAACTCCGATCCTTCGCTCCCCTGCCAGTGCTCCCAGAGTCCGGCCATCGCAAACGGACGTCGCTCCGGCAGGGCAATGAAATACGGAGTCTTGTGCTCACCCTCACGATGCCATTCGTAAAAGCCGTCCGCCAGGATGATGCAGCGCCGGCGCTTGAATGCCGCGCGGAACGACGGCTTCTCGTGCGCCGTCTCGGCGCGCGCGTTGATCATGCGGTTGCCGATCGCCGGGTCCTTCGCCCATGAGGGCACCAGGCCCCACTTCAGCATCGCGGGTTCGATCGTCTCCTCGCTACCCGCTCGTAACGCGACGATGAAACTGCTCGGGGCGATGTTATAGCGCGGTTCCAGCGGCGCCGGGAAAGTCACGCCGAAGACATCCTGGACGGCCTCGTGCGGCGAATAAAAAGCGAATCTTCCACACATAAGACGCCGCGACTACTCCCTGATCCCGATACCCTTCTTCATCAGGACCATGCTCGCGCCGAACAATACGGCGATGAAGACGAAAATGATCGCATAGGCGCGGCCGATTTCGATATCCGAAACGCCCAGCATGCCGTAGCGAAACGCGTTCACCATGTACAGGATCGGGTTCAGCAACGACAGTTTCTGCGCGAAATCGGGCAGCAACGTAATCGAATAGAACACGCCACCGAGATAGGTCAGCGGCGCCAGTACGAAAGACGGAATGATCGAAATATCGTCGAACTTGCGAGCGAAGATCGCGTTAATCAGTCCAGCCAGCGCAAATACGACGGCCGTCAGGATCACGATGCTCAACGTGATCAACGCGTTCGAGACTTTCAAGTCGGTGAAAAACAGCGCGATCAGCGTGACGATGAAACCCACCATCAACCCGCGGAGTACGCCGCCGGCAACATGGCCGAGGATAATGGCGTAGGTCGGCATCGGTGAAACGAGCATTTCTTCGAGATGTCGTTGAAACTTCGCGCCGAAGAACGACGACACGACGTTGCCGTAAGAATTCTGGATGACCGACATCATGATCAAGCCGGGCGCGATGTACTGCATGTAGTCGAAGCCGTCCATCTGGCCGATGCGGCGACCGATCAGGTTGCCGAAGATCAGAAAGTAGAGCGACATGGTGATGATAGGCGGCACGATCGTTTGTACCCAGATGCGCGTGACGCGGCTCATCTCCTTGCGCACCAGCGTATACAGCGCAACCAGTTGCTGGCGCGGGGTCACGCTTCCGACTCCGGCTCGATCGCCGCGACCCGGTCGCTGCGATCTGTCAGGTTGAAGAACAACTCTTCCAGGCGATTGGTTTTGTTGCGCATACTGACGATGCGCACGCCGGATTTCGTCAACGCCGCGAACACATCGTTCAGGTCATGGTCGCGCTGGACCGCGAGCTCCAGTTCGTAATCTTTGCGCTTGTAAAGGACACAGCCATCCAGCACCGGGACGGCGGCGACCGGATCCCGGGTGTTGACGATGAAGTTCTGCTGTTTGAGCGTGCGGAGAAACTCGTCCATCGGATGATTCTGGATCACTTCGCCGCCATCGATAATCGCGACATGCCGACACAGGCTCTCTGCCTCTTCCAGGTAATGCGTGGTCAGGATGATCGTGGTGCCCGACTCGTTGAGTTCCCGCAGGAAGCGCCACATCGATCGACGAATTTCGATGTCGACGCCCGCGGTCGGCTCATCCAGGATCAACAACCTGGGTTGATGCACCAGCGCGCGAGCGATCATCAGCCTGCGTTTCATGCCGCCGGACAGGTTACGGGCGATATCGTCGCGCCGGTCCCACAGGGAGAGCTGCTCCAGAATCACCTTGGCGCGTTGCTGCGCCTCGTGAGGCGGAATGCCGTAAAAACCGGCCTGGTTGACGACACAATTCTCGACCTGATCGAACTGATTCAGGTTGATCTCCTGCGGCACGACCCCGATGCTCGCCTTGACCGCATTCGGCGCCGAATCGAGGCTGTGACCGAATACCCGCACCTCGCCTGCGCTCTTGTTTACGAGCGACGTGATGATGCCGATCGCGGTCGTCTTCCCGGCGCCATTCGGCCCGAGCAGGGCGAAGAAATCGCCCTCGGCAACGTCCAGATCGATTCCCTTCAGGGCCTGAATACCGTTCTTATAGACCTTGGTCAGGTTTCTGATCGAGAGTGCGTGCATGGGCGCGCATTGTCCTACGCGGGCCCCCGCAATCCAACCTTATTCAGTCGAGACGTCACTCGGCCAATACGAGCGGTATAACCGCCAATCGCGACAGCGCGCGGAACTGAGGATCCGCCGACCGGGCGGCGGCGATCAGATCGGACCAGAAGCGCGGATGCCCGGCAAAGCGCACGCGCAACCGCGGCGCCGCGTCCGTGGCGAGAGACTCGATGCGGCGCACGCTGAGTTGCGGGAGCTTTTCCCCACAGCCGATGCACAACGCACGAACCAACTCATCGTGCTGGTCGGATTTCCACAGCCACGTGAGCAGCGTCGCGGTAAAGACGCGGGTCAGTCGCAACCATTCGTCGACCGCCAGCCGGGGCGCGCCGGCCGTGATGGCGACCGGATCAGAAGGCATGTACTGATGCGCGAACGCGCCCGAATCAGCGACACGGTCGGCCGGATCGGCTTCAGCCGATGGCACGAAACCGGCCAGCAACGCGGGCGTGCCGGCGATAAAGGCGAGTTGCTCCCGCGTGAGTCCACGGAGCTGCAGCGCTATTTCCGGCGCCAGGCGCGGCTGGCCATGCGTATCCCGCGGATCCTGCCAGACGAGAATTCGAAGCAAGCCGGCGTTTAGCGACGTCAGCTCAGCGTAGATGTGCGTATCCGGAGACTTGCATTGCATTCTGGTTTCCCCCTACCCTTGCTCGACAGATATACTATATATGGGTTTATTAAACCATAAAACGACAATTACGCAGGGATTTGGCCGTCAGGCGCATTTCCCCGAAAACTCAGGAGATTGGCAAATGCGCGTAACGGACGATCGCTACACGGGAGAAATCGAGAAATTCGACCTGGCGGTGCGGATGATCCGCCATGAGGCGAGGACCGGCACGATCCGTTCGTGCACGGGTTTTACCGAGGATCGGATACGCAAACTCTATGGCACCTACTTCAGCGGTGCTGGCCAGCACGACGTCAAGCGACGGCGCGGGAAATCGCCGCGCCAGATCGCGCGATTCGTCGATTGCTCACGCCGACAAACGGACGCCACGATTCTCGCTTGCCTGTTCGGCTGCTGTTCCGTATTTCAACTGAACGACGACCGGCGCCCAGCCCCGCTGCGTGATCTCGACCGCGTTTCGCTCGGAGCACGGGTCTGCCAGGCATTCGAGACCTATGTGCATCTCGTGCCCGAGCCGCAGTTTTCTTTCGAATGGAGCTGGAATCTCTATCACGCGCTGATCGAGACCGGAGAACTGTGCCTCGCCTGGTGCCAGTCTTGCCGGGGTCCTTACGTGCAGGATACTTACGCGCTGGACTATGAGCGCTGCCCACTCTGCGAGTACAAGGACCAGTGCCGCAGAAACTGAGCTCTGCATTCTTGTGTCGATCACCCCGATTCGGCATTGTCGCCGGATGGATGCGATCGTCTTTTCCGGCCAGTACATCGACCGATGCAGCGAACTGCGTACGCAACCCGCGGCACTCGACGAGGCATTGCGACGATCGTCGAGCAGGATCGTCCCCGTCCTCGACGACCGATTCCTGATCGAAAACGAGCGACTCGCGTTGCTGAGTCGCGACGACGCCGCCGATCTGATCGGCGACCCTGAGCGGTTAACCTTTCTTGGCGTACTCGGCGAGGCGCATGTATTCGGCGTTGCCGTGGACGACAAGAATTGGACCGGAGGACGCGGCGAATTCATCAGGCTGCGCGAGGCATCGGGGCGCTTGCTCGCTCAGGATGCGGCACTCGCCGCGTATGCGAGGGCGATGGTCGCGTGGCAGGAGCGGCACCGTTACTGCGGGGTTTGTGGCTCACGGAATCGCCTCCTCGAAGCGGGTTTCGTCATGGAGTGCGCCGATCCCGATTGCAGCCACCGCAGCTTTCCGCGCCTCGACCCGGCGATCATCGTGCTCGTCGGCGATGGCGAACGTTGCCTGCTCGGCCGCCAGGCAAGCTGGCCTGAAAATCGCTTCTCGACGATTGCCGGATTCGTCGAACCGGGCGAAAGTCTCGAGGACGCCTTGCGGCGCGAGGTCCATGAAGAGACGAATATAAAAGTCGCAGAGTGTCGCTACCTGGCCTCGCAGCCATGGCCGTTTCCGGCGGCCATCATGATCGGCTTTCATGCGACGGCAATGTCCACCGACATCGTTTGCAACGACGAAGAACTGGCGGAGGCATGCTGGGTAAGTCGCGAAGATATCGCCGAGCGGAAGATCATCCTCCCGCCGAAAGTCTCGATCGCCTACCGGCTCATCGAAGCATGGTTCGACGATCACGTCGGCCCGTCGCTCGAGAGTCTCGGATTACCGGACTCGCCGATGCGGCTGCCGCGCCCGCTCGACGAGAACACCTGACCGGAACCTGCGATCAAGCCAGTACGCGATCGAGGAAGGCCTTGATGTGCAGCAATTCATCGGGCGACACCGAATGCGGCATCGGATACTCGCGCCATTCGACCTCGTGCCCGAGCTGCGTCAGTCGCTTGCGTGAATTGCGCGCGAAATTGATCGGCACCACATCGTCGACTACGCCATGCCCCATGAAGATAGGCAGCCGGGCATTCGCGTCCGTGCGCTCCTGGAATACGGCGGCGGCAAGCGGCAGGTAAGTCGACAGCGCGAGGATGCCGGCCAGGGGCTGCGCATAGCGCAACGCCGTGAACAAAGCCATCGCGCCGCCCTGCGAGAAACCGGCCATGACGATCTGGGAGGATGCGATACCGCGCTCGACTTCGCGCTCGATCAAGGCGTCGATGCCGACCGCGCTGTCACGGATACCCGCCTCGTCCTCGGGCGCGTTCCGATCCATACTTATCAGGTCGTACCAGGCGCGCATCGCCATCCCGCCGTTCAGCGTCACCGGCCGGACCGGCGCATTGGGGAATACATAGCGAACCGGGCGACTCGGCCCGAAATCCAGGATCGGGATGACGGGCTCGAAATCGTGCGCATCGGCACCCAGACCGTGCATCCAGATGACCGCCGCGGCCGGATTGGGGCCGGTCTCGAGTTCGATGGTGTCCAGTTCTGCCACGCAATGCGCTCCGTGCCGGGTTTCACAAAGCGCGAATACTAGCAACTGGCGATTGACTTCGAGCGTGTTAGTGATATTATGCGCATCCTTAATTATTTATGCGCATAATATTGACATGCCAGCCAGATCCGACATCGGCCGGAAGCGTCAGGAGGCGATCCTCGAGATCATCCGGACGGAACCGGTAGCCCGCCAGACGCAGCTGGTGGAGCGACTGCGCTCGCGCGGGATCGAGGCGACGCAGTCCAGCGTCAGCCGGGACCTGAAGGCGCTGGGCGTCACCAAGCTGGACGATGGCTATGCGTCGCCGGCGGACGAAGCCGCTCAATCGGTCACCCGATCGAACCACCGCGAACTGACGCTGCTCGGCGAGTTCGTCCGAGAGATCGACACGGCCGGCGACAACCTGACCATCGTCAAGACGGCGGTCGGGGCGGCGCAGCGGGTGGCCGTCTATCTCGACCGCACGGGCTGGCCCGAGATCGTCGGCACGCTGTCCGGCGACGACTCGATCTTCGTCGCGACACGAAGTGTTATCGAACAACGCAGGCTCGTCGCTAAACTGCGCGAGCAACTGGACAACCGAACGACGCAATAACCGTCAGCGGCGCGCGATTCAAAGCGCCATACATGCAAGGTACGCAGCAATGACCGATCAAACCGACTCCCCGATCATCCTCGCTTTTTCCGGCGGCCTCGATACGTCCTTCTGCGTGCCGTGGCTAAAAGAAAAATACGGGCGTCCGGTCGTGACCGTATGCATCAATACCGGCGGTCTCGATGCAACCGCAGCGCGCGAACTCGAAGAACGAGCGATGGCGCTCGGCGCACTCGAGCATGTGCTCGTCGAAGCGCGCCAGCAATTTTTCGACCGCGTCATTCGGTTTCTGATCGCCGGCAATGTGCGCCGCGGGCAACTCTACCCGCTGTGCGTGGGCGCGGAGCGCGGAATTCAGGCGACGCTGCTCGCGGAAATCGCGACCGCGCGCGGCAGCGACACCGTCGCGCACGGCTGCACGGCGGCGGGTAACGACCAGGTGCGTTTCGAAGTTGCCCTGCGCACGATCAACCCGGCATTGGAAGTCCTGGCGCCCGTGCGCGATCACTCGTTCGTGCGCGCGGAGCAGGTCAAATACCTGGAGGACGGCGGCTTTCCCGTGCCGAGCAAGAGCGGTGACTACTCGATCAATCGCGGCCTGTGGGGCGTTTCGATCGGGGGCAAGGAGACGCTGGACTCGTTCGGCTCGATCCCCGAGGATGCCTGGGTGCTGTCGCCCGGCGCGCTCGAGCAAAACCTGCGGCCTGAAACGCATTCGATCGGTTTCGATCAGGGCATCCCCGTCAGTATCGACGGAGAGAAGATGAACCCGGTGGATCTGATCGAAAAGCTGGAGCAGCTCGCCGGTCCGTTCGGCATCGGCCGGGGCATCCACCTCGGCGACACCGTGCTGGGCACCAAGGGCCGCGTGGCATTCGAGGCGCCGGCCGCGGAGGTTCTGCTGACCGCGCACCGCGAGCTCGAAAAACTGACGCTGAGCTCGCTGCAGGCGCGCATCAAAGACAGTGTGGCAGCGAGTTATGGCGATTTCGTGCACGAAGGCAAACAACTCGACGCGGTCTGCCGCGACATCGAGTGCCTGCTGGAATCGTCGCAACGTTTCGTGACCGGCGAAGTGAGAACACAATTCCGCGCCGGCAGCGTGTTCGTCGAAGGGCTCAGTTCCCCGCACTCGCTGATGGCGGCGACGAAGGGCGTGTACGGCGAGGCCGCCGGCGAATGGACGCCCGCGGATGCGCTGGGATACTCGCGCATCCTGTCGCTGACGGGCATGCTGCAGACCCGCGCGGCCGAAGCCACGCCTTT
>JBLYYV010000099.1:0-15927 GCA_048550095.1 Gammaproteobacteria bacterium | reverse complement strand
TGTTCGCCGCGCTGTGGAACTGGCTGCGCTGGTTGTGCTTCGGCATGTTGTGGTTGTTGACGACGATCAATGGCTTTATCGGTCACGTCGGCTGGTCGATCATCCTGCTGTCGCTCGCCGTCAAGATCCTGATGCTGCCGCTGACGAAATACGCCGATAGCCTGCAGGCTTCCGTCAATCGCACGCAGGCGTTGCTGCAGCCGCAGATCGACGAGATCAAGAAGAACTACAAGGGCGAGGAGGGGCATGAGCGGATCCTGGCCGTATACAAGGAACACGGCGTCAACCCGCTGTACACGATGAAGAGCCTGCTCGGTTTCCTGTTGCAGATCCCGATCTTCATCGCGGCCTTCGACATGCTCGGTGAGAACATCGCGCTCGATGGTGCATCGCTATGGTGGATCGACGATCTCGCGAAGCCGGACAACTGGATCGCGTTGCCTTTTACGCTGCCGTTCTTCGGTGGCTACCTGAATCTTCTGCCGATCCTGATGACCGGCGTGACGCTGCTGACTTCGTGGAAGCAGACCGACCCGCACCTGACACCCGAACTCGAGCGTGCGCAGACGCAGCGCCTGTACCTGATGGCCGGCGCGTTCTTCCTGCTGTTCTATACGTTCCCGGCCGGCATGGTGTTGTACTGGACGACGAACAACGTCCTGCATCTGGTTAAAATCACGCTGTTCCCCGATCGTCAGAAGGGCACAACGCAATGATACGCCTCATCTTCATAATGGCGTTGTTGAGCATCGGTAACGCGCATGCGTCGGACTGCGTCATCCTGTTGCACGGCCTCGCGCGAACGTCGAACTCGATGTCCGACATGGCGGAGGCACTGGCGGCGAGCGGTTATCGAGTGGCGAATGTATCGTACCCGTCGCGCGAACACCCCATCGAAGAGCTGGCGCCGCTGGCCGTCGGTGACGGCTTGCAACGTTGCGCGGAAGACGCCGGGACCGGCAAGATTCATTTCGTGACGCACTCACTCGGCGGAATACTCGTGCGCTATTACTACGAGGGCCGCGAGCCGAGCAACGTCGGGCGTGTCGTGATGCTTGGCCCGCCGAACCAGGGCAGCAACGCCGTGGATGAACTGCGCGACGTACCGGGGTTTGACTGGCTCAACGGTCCTGCGGGCTTTCAGCTTGGCAAGGGCCCTGAGAGCGTTCCGTTGAAGCTCGGCAAGCCGCGCTTCGAGTTTGCCGTCATCGCAGGTAACCGGACGATCGACCCCATCACGTCCGCTTTCCTCGACGACCCGGACGATGGTCGCGTATCCGTCGCGGACACGAAGCTGGACGGTATGTCAGATTTCGTCGTGCTCGAAGTGAGTCATGCCTTCATCATGGAGGACGATGACGTGATTCAACTGGTCAGGGATTACCTGTCGACCGGGCGCTTTCACGATGCGAGTTCTAATCCCGATTAGCGTCGATTCTGAGTCGTGGTCTGCTTTAACGTAGCTCGGCCGCTGCTGGCGCATACCTTGGTGCATCAACGTGTTTACCAATGCAGAATGCCTCGCCGAGGCAAAGTCGACCCAATTCATGGGGTTAGCTTGTATTCTGAGTAATCCATGGCAGAATGTGTTCATTAGTGGCTATCACTGAACGATATTCAGTGAATCTCCGCGGCACGACGCGTAAGACCGGCGGCGCCGTAAGTGGGAGGAGATGACAGCTTGGACCATACCTCGACTCTAACCGGCATTCAGCGATCGCTGACGGGCGGCCGCACCGAAGGCGGTCTCGACGTCGTCTATACCAAGCTGGCAGTCGATCTCCAGAATCTGAAAGATGAAGACGCCGACGAGGTCCTGCAGCGCTGCCTCGACAGCCTGATCGACGCCGTTGACTGCGATGCCGTTTTCGTCGCGCTGCTGAACGACGATGCGTCGCGCATCGATCGCGTGTTCGCCGCGCAGACCGCGTTCACCGCCGCCAATCCGCTCGCCCTGGAAAGTCGCGAGCTCGAGACGCTGCCCTTTACCCGCGAGCACCTTGAGCACCTGCGCCTGTTCGGCATTCGCGATGCTTTTCGTCCGGGGGCGGGCGAGGAGCAGGATGCGGAACGGCTGACCGAGTTGCAGATCGGCGCGCTGATGCTGCTCGGCTTCGAGGCGCGCGGCCGGATGGCCGGCTTCATGGGCTTCATCTATGGCCAGCCGCAGGCAAGCTGGAGCGTCGATCACCAGCTATTGATCAAGCTCCTCGGCACGAGTCTGGCGTCCGGGATCGACCGGCTGCGCGCGGCCGCGAATCTCGAAGATATCGAGGAGCGCGATGCGCTGCTGATCTGCACGGCGAACGATGGCACGTGGGATTTCGACGCGGTCCATAACGTCATGCATTTCTCGCCGCGCTGGCAGGCGATCATGGGTTACACGCAGGAAGACCTCGATCGTGCGCCGCCGAACTGGCAGAAGCTCGTGCACCAGGACGATCTCGCGAAGGTCCAGATGCGACTGCGTGAGCACCTGGCCGGCAAGACCGAGTTGTTCGAGAGCACGCATCGCATGCGTCGCCGCGACGGCGAATGGCGCTGGGTCCAGTGCCGTGCGAAAGGGCTGACCGACGGCAAGGGCCGCCTGCGGCGCCTGATCGGCGTCGAGACGGACATCACCGAGCAGAAAGTCTACGAGGAAGCGCTGTTCCGCGAGAAGGAGAGCGCGCAGATTACCTTGCAGTCGATCGGCGACGGCGTCGTGACGACCGACGAGGAGTGCAACGTCGAGTACATGAACCCGGTGGCGGAGGGTCTGACCGGCTGGAAGGTCGACGATGCGGCCGGCTGTCCGATCGACGAGGTGTTCCGCGGGTTTCATGAAGAGACCTGCGAGCCGCTGGAGAATCCTCTATCCGTCGCGATCCGGCGCAACCGTTCGATCAAGTCCGTGCGCCCGACGCTGCTGATCCGCCGCGACGGCAACGAGCTCTATATAGAGAGTACTGCGTCGCCGATTCGCAACGATAAGGGCGATGTGTCCGGCGGCGTGCTCGTCTTCCACGACGTCAGCGAGGCGCGTGAACTGAACCGTCGGCTCAGCTATCACGCCAGTCACGACATCCTGACGGGTCTCGTCAACCGCCGCGAATTCGAGAACTGTCTCGAGCGCGCGCTGAAGAGCGCGCGAGCGCGCGAGACGTCTTACGCGCTGTGCTACCTCGATCTCGACCAGTTCAAGATCATCAATGACAGTTGCGGCCACAACGCCGGCGACGCGTTGTTGAGCCAGCTCGGCGCGTTGCTGAAGTCCAAGATCCGCTGGCGCGACACGCTCGCGCGACTCGGCGGAGACGAATTCGGGCTGCTGCTCGAGGCGTGCACGCTGGAGGAGGCCATGCGCACCGCAGAGCTGTTGCGCGAGGCGATCCGCGATCACAAGTTTACGTGGGACGAGCGCACGTTCAGCCTCGGTGTCAGCATCGGCGTCGTGCCCATCTCGGCGTCGAACGAGGATGTCGCGTCGTTGCTGACGGCCGCGGACAGCGCCGCCCAGGCAGCGAAGGAAGCCGGTCGCAACCGCGTCTACAGCTACCAGGAGCATGACATCGACCTGATGCGCCGTCGTCGCGAGATGCAGTGGGCGGCCCGCATCAACAATGCCCTGGAAGATTCCCGCTTCGAACTGTTCCGCCAGACCATTCAGCCGCTGCAGGAGCCGGAGACCGGTACGCACTTCGAGCTGCTGCTGCGAATGCGCGACGAGAACGGCACGCTGGTGTCGCCAGACCTGTTCATCACGGCCGCCGAACGCTATGGCATCACGCCCAACATCGATCGCTGGGTCGTCGAACACGCGCTGCGCTGGCTGGTGTCGGAGGCCGACGAGCGCGAGCGACTGTGCATGTGTTCGATCAACCTGTCGGGCCAGAGCCTGACGGACGACGACTTCCTGCCGTACGTCATCAAGCAGTTCCAGACGAGCGGCATCGACGCCAGCAAGATCTGCTTCGAGATTACCGAGACCGCGGCGGTCGGCAGCTACGCGCAGGCGAGCCGTTTCATCAATGCGCTCAAGGAACTGGGCTGCAAATTCGCGCTCGATGACTTCGGTACCGGGTTGTCGTCATTCGGCTACCTGAAACACTTCCCGGTCGACTACCTGAAGATCGACGGTAGCTTCGTCAAGGAGATCCTGCACGACCCGATCGATCGCGAGATGGTGCGCTCGATCAACGAGATAGGTCACCTGACCGGCAAGAAGACGATCGCGGAGTTTGCTGAGAACCCCGAGATCATCACGATGCTCAGGGGCATGGGCATCGACTACGCCCAGGGCTACGGCGTCGCCGAGCCGGAGCGCGTGCGCAACGCCGTCAACGCCTGATCGTTGACGTTCGATGGCGCGATCGATCGACGCAACGTCGGCTTTTTCTCATTTGACATCAAATCCATGACCCTCGAGAGATCCGAGGGAGAACGCGCACGCTTGGCGTTTCATTGTCTGCGGGCCGGGCGCATACTCGGACGACATCGTCTTGAGGAGAGCGAAGTGAAAAGATTCATGTTGCTGCATTTCGGTTTCGAGATGCCGACCCCGGAGATCATGGCTGAATGGAAGAGCTGGTTCGATTCGATCGCCGACAAGACCGAGGAAAACGGAGGCTTTCACGGCGGCGCGCGCGAGATTTCGCATGCCGGAACGCGGGATCTGTCCATGAGCGCCGACTCCATTACCGGTTACTCGATCGTCAAGGCCGAGAGTCTGGATGAGGCGGAGGAGATGGCGCGCGGCAATCCATTCATCGCGAGCATCCGGATCTACGAAATAATGCCGGGTTGAATCGGCGTTCGTTACTCGAAAATCTGAAAGCGCATGGACAAGTCGATCGCCCGCACATCCTTCGTCAATGCGCCGATCGAGATGTAGTCCACGCCGGTCTCGGCGATCTCGCGCACGTTGTCCAGGGTGATGCCGCCCGAGGCTTCGAGCGTGACATCCTCATTCCTGTCGTCGCGCATCGCCACGGCCTTGCGCATGCCGCTCAGAGAGAAGTTGTCGAGCAACACGCGTTGCGCCGGTGTCGCGAGCGTTTCGGCGAGCTGATCCAGCGTTTCGACTTCGACCTCGATCAGTACGTCGCTTGCGTTCCGCATCGCATTGCCGACGGCCGCTTCGATACCGCCCGCCGCGGTGATGTGGTTTTCCTTGATCAGGATTGCATCATATAACCCGATGCGGTGATTCGCCGCACCGCCGGCCATGACGGCATATTTCTGCGCCAGGCGCAGCCCGGGAATGGTCTTGCGCGTGTCCAGGATAATCGTCTGCGTGTCGGCCACCGCGTCGGCATAGCGACGCGCTGCGGTGGCCGTCGCCGACAGCAACTGCAGGAAGTTCAGCGCCGTACGTTCGCCCGTCAGCACCGCCCGGGCCGGTCCCCGGATCTCGCAGAGCGCCTGATCCGCGGTGACGCGCTCGCCTTCGCGGCAGCGCCACTCGACTTCGACCGACTTGTCGAGCTGCGCGAAAACCTCGTCGAACCATGGCTGCCCGCAGATCACGCAGTTCTCGCGCGTGACGACACGCGCAATGGCGCGCTGTTCTGCGGGTACCAGTACGGCGGTCAGGTCGCCGGGCCCGACGTCCTCGGCCAGCGCGACGCCGACGGAGGTCATCAGGTATTGCGCCAGGGCGGCGGGTAAGTTGTTATCGCTCATAAAAAAACGGCCGGAACAGTGTCCGGCCGTTGTATCAGGATCGCGGTCGCGGGTCTACATGAAGTAGCCGTGGTGCGCGCCGACCATGCTCATCAGCATCGGAATCGACAGCATCGTGTTCGTGCGTGATGCCATCAGAGCCGTCGACTTGGCCTTGCCGATTTCTTCGGCGCTGGCCTCGACGATGCCCAGGACCTTCTTCTGATTCGGCCAGATCAGGACCCAGACGTTGAACAGCATGATCGTGCCCATCCAGGCGCCGACGCCGATCGTCAGGCCGTAGACCGGGTCGCCCTTGCTGCCGTTGCCGAGCAGGAAGGCGTTGAGGAACTCCCCGCGCTCGAGCAGATAGACTGCACCGGTCAGCCACGTGACGACCGCCGCCCAGCGGAACCACAGCAGCGCGCGCGGTGCGATGTACTTCGAGATGCCGGCGCCGCCCGGCCCGCCTTCGTCGGCTGCCGCCTCTGCGAGGCCCGGTACCTGCACGAAGTTGAAGTAGTAGAGCAGGCCAATCCAGGTGATGCCGACGGCCACGTGGATCAGGATGACGACGGCACCGCTGTCGGCCATGCCGACGGACGTCGCGGCGATCGCGATAGCGGCGGCGATGACGAGGCCCGAAATAATCGTGCCCCAGATGCTTTTCAATGGGTTCATGTTTGCAACTCCCCTGTGTTCTTGCGCGCACCGCACGGTGCGTTGGCGTAGCCGAAGGATAGGCGAGGCTCCGCCGATTGGCAATTTTCCGAGGCCGCGCAGGCGCGGGCCGGTCAGACCTCGACTCGACTGTCGTAGATCGGTTTGAAGCGGTTGACGGTCTCGCAGAACAGATCGGCCGTGAGTTCCGCGTCGTAGGCGGCCGAATGCGCCTCGTCGGCATTGAAGTCGAGACCCGCGGCGGCCGCCGCGCGTGCCAGCACGGTCTGTCCGAAGACGACGCCTGCCATCGTCGCAGTATCGAACACGCTGAACGGGTGAAACGGATTGCGCTTGATGTCGGCGCGCCGCACGGCTTCATTGATGAAGCCGAGATCGAAGTGCGCATTGTGCCCGACCAGAATCGCGCGGGTGCATCCGGTCTGTCGCAGTTCGGCGCGCACCTCGCGAAAGACTCTCTGCAGGGCGTCTTTCTCGGGGATGGCGGGCCGCAGCGGATGATGCGGATCGATGCGCGTGATTTCGAGTGAGGCGGCCTCGATGTTGGCATTTTCAAAAGGCATCACGTGAAAGCGCGACGTCTCGCCGCGGCCCAGCGTGCCTTCGTCGTCGAGCCGCAATATCACGGCGGCGATTTCGAGCAATGCGTCGGTCTTCGAGTTGAAGCCGCCCGTCTCCACATCGATGACGACGGGGAGAAACCCCCGAAACCGATCGGCGATGGCGTGTTTATCTGGCATTCGGTGTATTGCTTGGGCGTTATGCTGAATCGGCGCTGATTGTTTGCTCGAGGCGCTCCGAATGCTCGAGCAGCAAGCTCAGGGTATAGCGCACGCCGAAGCCGGTCGCGCCCGCAGGTACCTGTGCAAGCCCGTCCTTGCGCGTGACCGAGCTCAGGTCCATGTGAATCCAGTTCGCCGATTCGGGAACGAACCGCTGCAGGAACCGCGACGCGAGGATGTGATCTCCGTCGCCGCCGACCGAGCATTGCAGTACGTCGGCCATTTTAGACTTGATGTCATCGTCGAAGTCGTCGTCCATCGGGAAGGGCCAGACGCGCTCTCCCGACACGACGCCGGTCTCGATCAGCAACGCGTTCAATTCGTCACGGTTGGTGAAGACGCCGCTGTAGCGATCGGTCAGCGAATGAAAGCAGGTACCGGTGAGGGTGGCATAGTCGATGATGATGTCGGGATTTTCCTTGCCCGCCAGCGCAAGCGTGTCGGCCAATACCATGCGTCCCTCTGCATCGGTATGAATGACTTCAATTGTCGTGCCGTTCGCGGCGGTGACGACGTCGCGCGATTTGTATGCGCGCGAGCCGATGCGGTTCTCGGTGATCGCCAGCCAGCAGTCGACCGGTTCCGGGTAGCCGACCCGCGTCAGCGCCTGGAGCGTCGCGACGGCGACCGCGCTGCCGCCCATGTCCTCATGCATGTCGAGCATGTGTTTGAAGGGTTTCAGGTTGTTACCGCCGGTGTCGAAGATGATGCCCTTGCCGACCAGCGCGAGCGCTGCGTTCTTCTTTTTCGCACCGTTGGGCTGGTAGCGCAGCCGGACGATGCCGGCATCCGGTGTCGCATTGCCCTGGGCGACTGCCAGGAACGCGCCCGCGCCGAGGCGTTCCAGCCGCGCCTGGCTCAGAAATTCCATTTTCCAGCCGTTGTCTTTAGCGAGCGTCTTGAGCGCGTCACGATAACCCTTGGCATCGAGTTTGTTGGCCGGGAGCACGGTCAGCCAGCGCGCCAGGTTGATCGCGCCGGCCTCGGCAATTTCGCGGTCCAGGTCGATCCGGTCGTCGAGGCCGAGGATGCGGATGTTGCCCAGCTTCGAGTCGGTCGAAGGTTTGCTCCGAAACTCGGGCAGGCGGAAAGCATGCGCCAGCGTTGCCAGCGTCATGGCCCGCGAGATCGCCTCGGCCTGTGCCGGTTTGATCCCCGCGACCATGATCCCGAGGCTGCGCGGATTGTCCTTGATTGCTGCGCCGGCGATCTTGCCCGCGAACGTCAGCAGGTCGAACGCGTTCGGTTTCCGTTTACCGGTATCCGGCAGCCGGGCGACCAGGATGCCGGTCGCGGCCGGGTTGCTCAGCCGGCCGTGAATCAGCGACTCCTTGCCCAGGCGACCGGCCAGTTTCTGCAGGCGCGAGCCTTCCGGCAGCTTTGCCCACAGCGCCTTCGGAATGCTTCGCGGCACGATCACGACGAGTTGATCGAGTTTCGCGAGCGCACCACTTTTGACCGGGCCCGGAGCCTGCGAAATACGCGGCTCGCGCGCCGTCGGAAGCAATTCTGACATCGGTGGTTCCCTTGACCTGATTGGGCGAAACCCCGATCATACCGGGGCTTTCAGCAGACCGTACCGCCTGCGCCGACGATTATAAGCCAACCGGCGCATGCTTAAATTTCTTTATCCGGGACAGAGGTTCAGTGGTCGATTTTAACCGCTTCGAGGACGTAGACCCGCAGGAAACACAGGAATGGCTCGAGTCCATGGACTCTGTGTTGCAGGCTCACGGCCCGGATCGTGCGCACTTCCTGTTGAACAGCATGATCGATCATGCGCGTCGCTCGGGCGCGTATCTGCCCTATAGTGCGACGACCGCCTACCTGAATACGATCCCGGTCGGGCAGCAGCCTTCCTACCCGGGTGATCGCGCGATCGAACGCCGCATCGAGGCCTATCTGCGCTGGAATGCAATGGCGATGGTCGTGCAGGCGAACCGCCGCAGCTCCGAGTACGGCGGCCACATCGCCAGCTACGCGTCGGCCGCGACCCTGTATGAGGTCGGATTCAATCACTTCTTTCGCGGCAGCGAGGATGGCCAGCATGGCGACCTCGTGTTCCTGCAGGGTCACGCTTCGCCGGGCATCTACGCGCGCGCATTCCTCGAAGGTCGGCTGAACGAGCAACAGCTGAATCGCTTCCGCCAGGAAGTCGGCGGCGGCGGTCTGTCGTCGTACCCCCACCCGTGGCTAATGCCGGATTTCTGGCAGTTCCCGACCGTGTCGATGGGTCTCGGCCCGATGATGGCGATCTACCAGGCGCGCTTTCTGCGCTACCTCGAAAACCGCGGCCTGGCGGAGACCAAAGGCCGCAAGGTCTGGGCATTCCTCGGCGACGGCGAGATGGACGAACCCGAATCGATGGGCGCCCTCACGATGCCGGTGCGCGAGGGCCTCGATAACCTGGTCTTCGTCATCAACTGCAACCTGCAGCGTCTCGACGGGCCGGTACGCGGCAATGGCAAGATCATCCAGGAACTCGAGGCTGCATTCCGCGGCGCGGGCTGGGGCGTCATCAAGGTCGTCTGGGGGTCGCGCTGGGATCCGCTGCTCGCCCGGGATGACAAGGGCCTGCTTCATCGGGTGATGGAGGAGTGTGTCGACGGCGAGTACCAGGACTTCAAGGCGAAGGATGGCGCGTACGTGCGCGAACACTTCTTCGGGCGTTACCCGGAACTGAAGGAAATGGTCGCAAATATGTCCGACGAGGAGATCTGGCGCCTGCAGCGCGGCGGTCTCGACGCGATCAAGGTCCATGCGGCCTACCACGCGGCCGTGCGCGCCGAGGGCCATCCGATCGTGATCCTGGCGAAGACGGTCAAGGGCTTCGGCATGGGTGAGGCCGGCGAGGGCAAGATGACGGCCCACCAGGCCAAGAAGCTGACGACCGAGGACCTCAAGGCGTTCCGCGATCGTTTCAATATCCCGATCTCCGACGCACAGATCGACGGCGACGATGTGCCGTACTACCGGCCGCCGGACGACAGCGAGGAGCTGCAATACCTGCAGGCGCGGCGGCGCGACCTCGGCGGGTATCTGCCGAAGCGTTCGCATAAGGCCGAGCCGCTGAAGGTGCCTTCACTCGAAGCTTTCCAGCAGCAGCTCGACGGTTCCGGCGACCGCGAGATCTCGACGACGATGGCGTTCGTGCGAATGCTCACGATGCTTTGTCGCGACGAGAACATCGGGCAACACATCGTGCCGATCGTGCCGGACGAGGCGCGGACCTTCGGCATGGAGGGCATGTTCCGTCAGTTCGGCATTTATTCTTCGAAAGGGCAGACCTACAAGCCCCAGGATGCCGAGCAGCTGATGTTCTATAAAGAGGACGTGAAGGGGCAGATCCTCGAGGAGGGGATCAACGAGGCCGGCGCGTTCTGTTCGTGGACGGCCGCGGCAACGAGTTATTCGAACTCGGGCGTGCGCATGATTCCGTTCTACATCTACTACTCGATGTTCGGCTTCCAGCGTATCGGCGATTTCATCTGGGCTGCGGGCGACATGCAGGCGCGCGGATTCCTGATCGGCGGCACGGCCGGGCGCACGACGCTGGCAGGCGAAGGGCTGCAGCACCAGGACGGACATAGTCACCTGGCGGCGTCGACGATTCCGAACTGCGTCGCGTACGACCCGTGTTTCGCCCACGAACTGGCCGTCATTATCCAGGACGGCCTGCGTCGCATGTATCAGGAGCAGGAAACGATCTTCTATTACATCACCTGCATGAACGAGAACTACGTCCAGCCTGCCATGCCGCCCGGGGTCAAGGACGGGATCCTCAAGGGCATGTACCTCTTGCGCACCGGCAGCCAGGGCAAGGTACGCGCGCAGCTGCTCGGGTCCGGCACGATCCTGCGCGAGGTGATCGCCGCGGCCGACATGCTCGAGTCCGACTACGGCATACCGGCGGATGTCTGGAGCGTCACGAGCTTCAGCGAGTTGCGCCGTGAAGGCATGTCCTGCGATCGCTGGAACATGCGCCACCCGGAGGAGCCGCGTCGCGACTCTTTCGTCACGCAGAGTTTCATCTCGCGCCAGGGCCCGTTCATCGCCGCGACCGATTACATGCAGATCGTCTCCGATCAGATACGCCCGTGGGTGCCGGGTCGCTATGTCGTGCTGGGCACCGATGGCTTCGGCCGCAGCGATGCGCGCAAGGCGCTGCGCGAATTCTTTGAGGTCGATCGTCGTCACGTCGTGCTCGCGACGTTGAAGGCGCTGCACGACGAAGGCAGTGTGGATGCCGCGACCGTGCAGGCAGCGATCGACAAGCTCGGCATCGATCCGGACAAGCCGGATCCGGTCACACTTTAGATATCAATAACAAGATTACTGAGTAGCTTGCAATCATGTCGAATCGTCACGAAGTCCGCGTTCCTGACCTGGGCGACTTTGCCGATGTAGAAGTCGTCGAGGTCATGGTCGGCGTGGGCGATCACGTTTCCGTCGAAGACCCGCTCATTACGCTCGAGACCGACAAGGCCGCAATGGAAGTGCCATCGACCGGCGAGGGCACGATCGTCGAGTTGCCCGTCGCCACGGGCATGCGCGTGTCGCAAGGCGACCTGGTCGTCATCGTCGAGGCCAGTGCGGATACCGCGGTCGAAGCCGCGCCGGAATCGGCCCCCGAATCAGTCCAGGAATCAGTCCAGGCATCGGTCCCGCCGGCGACGCCCGAGGCGCCAGCGGCACCCGCTGTGTCCGCGGGTCCCGTTCAGGTCCTCGTGCCGGATATCGGTGATTTCCCCGAGGCAGAGATCATCGAGGTGCAGGCGAAAGTCGGCGACGTGATCGGCGTCGATGATCCGATCATCACGCTGGAAACCGACAAGGCCGCGATGGACGTGCCGTCGTCCGCAGCCGGCAAGATTCTGAGCGTCGCTGTCGAAGTCGGTCAGCGTGTCGGTCAGGGTGCTTTGATATTGGAAGTCGAGGTGGACGCCAGCCATGCGCCGTCGCCTGCGCCGGCCGCGGCAGCGAAGCCCGCCGCTGTATCGGCACCGGCACGGGCCGCTCCGGCCCAACGGCCGGCCGCTTCGTCGGCGCCCGCCGGCAAACTGCCGCCGATCAATGAACAGAGCTTCGGCAAGGCGCACGCCAGCCCGTCGGTTCGGAAGTTCGCGCGGGAACTCGGTGTTAATCTTGGCGACGTCAAATCGAGCGGGCAGAAGGGGCGCGTCCTCAAGGAAGACGTCAAAGCCTTCGTCAAGTCAGTCCTGTCGGGTCAGGCCGGCGCACCGGGCGGCGGATTCGCGCTGCCGCCGTTACCGGAAGTTGATTTCGAGAAATTCGGCGAGGTCGAGGTCAAGCCGCTCAGCCGTATTCAGAAGATATCGGGTCCGCGCCTGCATGCGAGCTGGCTGAATTACCCGCATGTCACCCAGCACGACGAGGCGGATCTGACCGACCTCGAGGCGCGGCGACAGAAACTCAAGGGCGCCGCGCTGGAGCAGGGTGTGCGCCTGACGCCGCTGGCATTCATCATCAAGGCGGCGGTCATCGCCTTGCAGGAATTCCCGGTGTTCAATACCTCGATGACCGTCGACGGCAAGGGCCTCGTCCATAAGAAGTATTTTCATCTCGGCTTCGCGGCGGATACGCCGAATGGCCTGATGGTGCCGGTCATTCGTCACGTCGACAAAAAGGACGTCATGACGATCGCGACCGAGCTCGGCGAGCTGAGCGAGAAAGCTCGCGACGGCAAGCTGACCGCCGAGCAGATGCAGGGCGGAACGTTCACCGTATCCAGTCTCGGCGGCATCGGCGGAACGCTGTTCACGCCGATCATCAATCCGCCCGAAGTCGCGATCCTCGGCGCGGGGCGTGCGAAGATACAGCCCGTCTGGAACGGCAAGGAATTCGAACCGCGGCTGATGCAGCCGCTATCGTTGTCATACGACCATCGCGTGATTGACGGCGCGACCGGGGTGCGCTTCACGACCTTCCTTGGACAAGTGCTCGCCGATGTCGATCGGCTGATGCTCGGCTGAGGGCCGCGACCATGAGTACGCTGGAAGTCAAAGTTCCCGACATCGGTGAGTTCGATAACGTCGAGATCATCGAGGTGCACGTCAAGGCCGGCGACACCGTCGCCGCCGAAGACCCGCTGATTACGCTCGAGAGCGACAAAGCGGCAATGGAGGTTCCGTCGCCGGCGGCCGGCACGATCGAGAAGCTGGCCGTGGCGCTTGGCGACCGCGTGTCCGAGGGCAGCGTGATTGCAGAGTTGGCTGCGGTCTCCGGGGGAGATACGCCGGCCGCGTCCGCGGCGGCATCCTCGCAAGACACCGCGCCCGCCGCCGTGGCGATTCCGGCCGGCAGCTATGACGGCAAGGTTGATCGGGAAGCTCAGCTCGTCGTGCTGGGTTCAGGTCCAGGTGGTTACACGGCGGCATTCCGCGCGGCGGACCTCGGTTTGAACGTCATTCTGATCGAGCGCTACGCCACGCTCGGTGGCGTGTGCCTGAATGTCGGCTGTATACCATCGAAAGCGCTGCTGCATGCGGCCAAGGTGATCGACGAGGCGGAAGACATGGCCGAATGCGGCCTGAAATTCAGCAAGCCGGAGATCGATATCGATCAGCTGCGCGGCTGGAAGGAGAAGGTCGTCGGGCGCCTGACCGGGGGCCTCGCGGGACTCGCGAAGCAGCGGAAGGTCACAGTTGTCCAGGGCACCGGCGCGTTCGTGTCGCCCAACCATATTGCCGTGGCAGACGGCGAACGGACCGAGGTCGTCGCGTTCGAGCAGTGCATCATCGCCGCCGGTTCACAGGCCGTGAAGATCCCCGGCTGGCCGGACGATCCGCGCATCGTCGATTCCACCGGCGCCCTGGAGTTGCGTGACCTGCCGGAGCGCATGCTCGTCGTCGGCGGCGGCATCATCGGTCTCGAGATGGCGACGGTCTATGCGGCGCTCGGCGTCGAGGTGTCGGTCGTCGAGTTAATGGATCAACTGATTCCGGGGTGCGACAAGGACCTGGTGCGCCCGCTCGCCAAGCGTATCAAGGGGCGGTATGGAAGTATCTGGACCGGCTCGAAAGTCACCGGAATGCAGGCGACTGACGCCGGGATCGAGGTCGCGTTCGAAGGTAAGGATACGCCCGAGACGGATACCTTCGGACTCGTGCTCGTCGCGGTCGGTCGCGCGCCGAACGGCGGCAAGATCGATGCAGACAAGGCAGGCGTCGCGGTCGACGAACGTGGTTTCATCGCGGTCGACAAGCAGATGCGCACGAACGTCGCGCATATTTTCGCGATCGGCGACATCGTCGGGCAGCCAATGCTCGCGCATAAGGCCGTTCACGAGGCAAAAGTCGCTGCGGAGGTCGCAGCGGGTCACAAGCGGGCCTTCGATGCGCGCGTGATTCCTTCCGTGGCCTACACGGATCCAGAGGTCGCGTGGGTCGGTCTCACGGAGACCGAGGCGAAGGCCGAGGGCGTCAGTTACGAGGTCGGCAAGTTCCCGTGGGCCGCGAGCGGCCGTTCGCTGTCCTTGAACCGGGACGAGGGCGTCACGAAACTGTTATTCGATCCCAAGACCGATCGTGTGCTCGGTGCCGGCATCGTCGGTCCGAACGCGGGCGACCTGATCGCCGAAGTCGCGTTGGCCATCGAGATGGGTTGCGACGCCGAAGACATCGGGCTGACGATTCATCCGCACCCGACCCTGTCCGAGACCGTCGCGTTCGCGGCCGAGGCCTTCGACGGCTCGCTGACGGATCTTTACGTGCCGAAGAAAAAGTAGCTGGCATCCATAGGGCGACTGCCTGCGGAAATTACGGACGACCCCTAATCTGTCAGCAGGTATGCTAAGCAACTGAAATTCTTTGTTTTAGTGTCCTGGGGGAGGCGCCTTGGATCCACGCTATGACAAGGCAAAACGCCGAAACGGTCCCGGCCGTTCGATCCTCCGCCGGTCGGCTCGGCATGAGCACACTACGGAGACTGCATGGATGAGCGGCACGTGCGGCATTCTGCCATCTTCGGACTGGTTTGGTTGCCTGCATCTGTGGCCGTGGCACAGCCGGTGGGTAAGGTGAGCGGCTCGGACGATCGATTGTCACAATCGGAGGGCTTGCAGCCGTTTGCGCGGGGCGACGTCTTCGTCGGCGCGACCCAGCTGAATAATCCGGACGACGATCACGCGGGGCGCGGGCGCATTCTTCAGTACGACGCGGACCTGCACCTGAAAGGGGTGTTGTGGGTGGAGGGCACGACACACCTGGTCTATGGCCTGACTTTCGCGCCCGACGCGACCCTGTGGGCATTCGATCCGTGGGCCTGGACTGCGGTACGTGTCACCCCGGACGGGCAGCAGCTGCCGAACCGGCAGTTCGCGAAGCGGGCATTCTCGATGGTGCATTTTGCGTCGGACGGCACGCTGCTGTTCACCGAATCGCTCGAAGGCGATAACCAGCCCCTGCCGCTCACGACTCGTCATCCGGTGTTGCCCGGCGAGACCAGCAAACTCGGCGACGGCGATATCTACCGTTTCGATGCCGACGGCAACCTCTTGAAAGTTTACGATCCCGAGGTTCACGGCGGCATGAGCGGCAGCATGGGTATCACGCATTCGGTCATGTCGGCGGATGGCGGCAGCCTGATCTACGTGTCCGAAACAGGTTCGCGGTTGATGCGTTATGACGTCGTCGATGATCGGCAACTGCCGGATGTTCGCAGCCACGCGGCCGACGAGCGGCAAATGTATTTCGATCTGACGTCGATGTCCGGCGAGCGCATTTTGATCAGCATGGGTAATCGGCTCGACCTGTTGTCGGAGTCGGGCGAGGAATTGCGAAGCTACCCGCTCGAGGGGTTC